>NZ_JBIVOO010000018.1:0-87932 GCF_044754165.1 Arthrobacter sp. NPDC093139 | reverse complement strand
AGGGTGTGGGAGAGTAGGTCACCGCCGGACAACCATTACACGGTCGAGAGCCCCAACCACACGGTCGGGGCTCTCCCGCATTTAAACACCCAACCAACGCCGGCCCAGCGGCTAACCCTCAGTCGGTGCGTACGTTGGCCGTTGCCGTGCCTCCACGGCTGGAGTCCACGCGGACCATGGTTATCTGGCGGGATGGGCCCGGCTTGGTCGTCCAGGACCAGTTTCCAAGCGTGTTTATGGCTGCGGCACCGAGGCGCGAGGCCGTGCGCCCCGGAGTGACGTCATAGATCACCACGCTGGCCCCCGCTGATGCACCCGTGTACTGGGACGTGCCCGCGAAGGCGATGTCCTTGTTCAGCCGGTGCCGGGCAGTAGTGATCGTAACAACGTCGGCCTGTGCCGCCGGCTGAGTGGTTGTTGGTGCTGCCGTCTGCGTGGGCTGGCTTGTCGTGGTGGGTGCTGCGGTCTCCGTGGACGCCGGGCTCCCTGAGTCGTCCGTCGTCACCTCCTCGATGGGATGCGGCCTGACCGCTTCGATGGGGTCGTTGGGATCAGGTTCGTCGGGGTCATAACCCACGCTGAACTGGGCCATCATGTCGTGGTCCTCATGCGGCAGGTTGTGGCAGTGGATCATGTACCGGCCCCGGTGCGGTCCAAACTGCATGAGCAGGCGCACCGTCTCACCCTCACCCACGTACACGACGTCCTTGGGACCGCGTTCGTACGCGAACGGGGCTCGTCCGTTGCGGCTAAGGATCTGGAAGTCCACCAGGTGGATATGCAGGGGATGGAACCATCCACCGGAGCTGTTTTCGAATTCCCAGATCTCGATGTCGTTGAGGTCCGGATCGGCTACGACCTTCTTGTACCCGCTCTTGATGACTTCATCCCATGTCGTTCCGTCAATTGTCCAAATATCAAGGTCCCGTTTGAGGCGCATGTGCCTGGTCTTGACGGACTGTGTCGGCTTCAGGTTCATCGTGGCGCTGCCGGTCAGCAGGGTAGGCATCACCCTGGCGGCTGGTCCGGAGGTGTCCACCGGATCTCCCGTCACGTCGAATGCCATGATTTTGCCGGTGTAGTCATAGTCGATGTTGTTCTTGTTCGACAGGTTGCGCAGCTCGACCCGCTTGCCCACGGGGTACTTAGAGAAGTCGATGAGGATCTCGTAGCGTTCCGCGCCGGCCTGGCGCCAGGAGGTCACCTGCTGGGCGGCAGGCATGAGGCCGCCGTCGGTGCCAACCATGGTGACCGGATCCCCCGCCCCCAGCTGGAACCGGTAGGAGCGTGAGATGGAGGCGTTGAGGATGCGGAAGCGGTAGATGCGGCGCTGGACCTTCATGACAGGCCACGGTGCTCCGTTGACCAGGATGACGTCGCCCCACAGCCCGGAGTGGGTGTTGTCGTTGTAGCCGAGTGCACCGTTCTTGGCGAACATGGCGTCAGAGATGGTCAGCGGCACGTCGAACTTTCCCTGTGGAAGTAGGTTGCGTTCAACCTCATCGTGAATGTGGTACTGGCCGGCAAGGCCTGAGTACACACTCTGTGCGGTGTTATGCACGGCGTGGTCGTGGTACCAGAGCGTCCGGGCGGGCTGGAAGTTGGGGTACTCGTAGTCCTTGCACAGTCCGCGCCCGGTGAGGTCATTGGCGTAGCCGTCGTACTGGGGCAGGGATGCCGAACCATGAAGATGGGTTGAGGTGTCCAGCCGATAGCCCCACTGCGGGTGGAAGAGCGGCAACAGGTTGTCCATCTCCAGCGTGACTCGTTCACCCCGGTTCACCTTGATGGTGGGACCGGGGAACAACCCGTTGTACCCCAGGATCGGCGTCTTCAGCCCGGGGACGATGCTGCCCATTCCGGCGGTCTGCTCGATCTGATAAAGGTGAACCTTCTTGCCGTCGGCGCCAATGGTGGTGCTTTTAGGAGCGAGCACCGGTGGAATGGGCAGCGTTCGCTGGTACGGCCTGGGCATGTTTTTGGAGTCCAGCAAACTGGCAGATTTGGCATCAACGGAGGAGAGCGGGACTGCCAGCCCCAAGGCTCCGATGACGCCCACACCACCGATTTGCAATGCCTGACGGCGTGAAACTGACATGATTACCTCCTATGAAATGCCGAAAATCCAAATGCTTTAGATAAAGAGTTGTTGGTCCACCCTGCGAAAACCTTGTGTGGACTAGGGGTCCAGCGGCACGTCGTTTAGTGCCCGACCGGCTTGGGGGGACCCTTCAGGCCGGGACTCGAAGACCGGCTTTGCAGCGGCCGCAGGCCCGTAGGCTCCCACCAGCTCCCTTGCCGCCGCATGGCGTCCCCGGCCATCTGGAAGAACGCCCGCCTTGCGGCGCGCTGAAAGAAGCACGACGGCGGTCGCCGCGCCCAGGCTGCCCGCCCCGATCAACCACATGGCGAGGCCGGCGGGTTCTGCGTCCACAACGGATGCGATGTCGAAGGCCGGATTCACGGATATCTGCCACGGCTCCCTCCGGGCATCCGGCAGCTGGTCAGGTTGCTGGGCAAGGGCCCAGCCGTTAAAGCTGTAGAACGCCGCGGCACCCCCGAGGGCAAGCAACCTCCCTGTCAGTGCCGCCGCTGCAGGGCCGCTGAAGGCACGGGTCACCGATGTGATGAGCAGACAGCCAGCCAGCAGTGCGAGCATCGTCATGGCCGCGTACCCGAACTGGGTGGTCGAGGAATACTCCAGCAGTGGTGTGTAGTACAACAGGGTCAACGTCGCTGCCAGGCCCACCGCGGGCACAACGGGATCTGCCGTAGCCGACAGGACTGGCCGGATAACAGCGTCGATGACCTCAGCGGCGCCGCTGCTTCCGTCGTTCCGTCGTGCGATTGTCTGTTCCGCCAGGCTGAGTGGTGCCGCCGGCACCAGCAGCAGGGGCACAACAGCCGTCATGCTCATCTGGGTCAGGACATGGGCGCTGATGAGGTATTCCTGGGCTGCGTGGAGCCCACCGTTTGTCACGACAAAAAGAACCGCGATGCCGATCAACCATAGGGCAGTCCGGTAAGCAGGCCAGTTGCCTCCCCGCGAACGGAGCCTGCGCAGTCCCGCCAGGTACAGGACGATGGCCAATCCACAGGCGAGGCTCCACAGCGGGTCCGGCCTCCAGGCGGAGAATGCATCGACAGCTGAAGGAATCTGGGCCGTTTGTTCTGCCGCGCCCGTTTCGGCAACAGTCGGGGGAGGTGTGCGGGCAAGAGCGGCGGCCATTCCGGACGAGGCTCCCATAACGGCGAGTTCGGTCACAGCCAGAACAGTGAAGGCCTTGGCTCCCCGGTGGGGCGCCTGCTCGAGCTTGGTTATGACCCACTTGCGGTGGAGCAACCCGAAGATCCCCAACACAACGAACGCTGCGCTCTTTGCCGCGAGTATTGCTCCGTACGGGGTGGCAAGCGCCGTCAATGTGCCGATGCCCGACCAGCCCGCCAGAAGTCCCGATACCGCCAGGGCCACGAAGGAAACCAGCGCCAGAGCGGAATACCGCCGGACCACCGCGGGGATCATTGCCGGCTCCACGGTCTTGCGTAACACCACGAGCGCCAGCAGTCCGCCCAGCCAGACTGCGGCAGCGGCCATGTGCATCACTACGGAAAGGGCGCTGTCAGGATGGCTTCCGCTGCCAGTCGCATGCGAGTTCAAGGCGAGTGGAACGAGCCCCGCAAATGACAACAGGGCCGCGAGTGAAACTTCCCGGTGCCCATGGGCAATAAAACAAAGGACTGTCACCGTAGCCGCTAACAGGATGCTCAATGCTCCCCGTCTTCCGGCGTCAAGGTCCATGAGAAAACTGATGAACGCGGTTCCGGACCCCTCGGAAAACAAGGCCAGGTTCGCGAGGGAGTGAAAGGTGAGGAAGCTCATGGACACACTGGCTGCGGTCCACAATCCGGCGGAGATGCCCGCCAACATGAGCGCCTGGGTGAAGGCCTTTCCCTTCGGAGGCAGGGCAAACAACGCAAGCATCAGGGAACCGATGGTGCACGCGGCGGCCACATTGAAGACGAGCTTTACGAGGGGCAGGCCCCAAATAACGGCCGGCCCCGTCCTGGTCAGCAGTCCGGCCTCGGAGCCGGCCTGTTCGTAGTAAGCAATGGCAAGGGCCACAAGGCCGCATCCGACGACGACAATCGCCGCCGCAGCTGCCCTGCCGGTTGACCGCTTCATAATCCCCCCTCGGCGCCTCTTTCGTGTTCAGTCTCGCCACCCCTCCTTGGAGTTACCCTGTGGAGGGAAGGCCATGGGATCGCAGAACGGCAGGACGGCGGCCTGTGACGATATACACACCGGCCCCTCCGGGCGGCCCGGACGTTAGTGACTCGACCTGCCCTCGCCTAGAATTGCAAGAGATAAGCGGACGCCGAGTTGGTTCACATCGGGTTGCGCAGGACAACAAAACACGGATACGAGCGGCTGCGCATCGCGCCAGTGGTCGGCTCACTACAGGAGGAATCCACCATGGCTGAGCACAACGGCGGCAATCGCAGCGGGCATGACCGCGACAATTCGGGCAGCAACCGTGCACGGGGCGGTCCATTCAGGGGGACCAACAACTCCGGCGGTGATCCGAGAGGATTCAGGTCCAGGGAAGGACGCGGCGCTGACGACCCGCGCCGTGGCTCCAGCGGGGAGCGTAAGCCGTTTGGTGATCGTCCGCGTCGTGAGGGCGAGGGCGATCGTCGTAGCTTTGGTGGCGGGGAGCGTAAGCCCTTTGGTGATCGTCCGCGTCGTGAGGGCGAGGGTGATCGTCGTAGCTTTGGTGGCGGGGAGCGTAAGCCGTTTGGTGATCGTCCGCGTCGTGAGGGCGAGGGTGATCGCCGTAGCTTTGGTGGCGGGGAGCGTAAGCCGTTTGGTGATCGTCCGCGTCGTGACGGCGAGGGAGACCGACGCGGCTTCGGCGGCGGCGAGAACCGCAAACCGTTTGGTGACCGGCAGGAGAGGGCGCCGCGCAGCTTTGACCGGGGCGACTCCGGTCCGCGCCAGTTCGGCCGTGACAGGGCAGAGGACCGTCCGGTCCGCGTCCCCAACGTACGGGACCTGCGCAGCGCGAACCGCCCGGACCGCGAGCGTTCCCCCGAGATTGATGAGGACGTCACCGGCAAGGAACTGGACCGCGCTACGCAGCACCAGATCAAAACGCTCGAAGCCAAGAGCGCCGAATGGGTGGCCCGCCACCTCGTCATGGCCGGCCGTCTCCTCGACGAAGAGCCCGAACTCGCCTTCCAGCATGCCCTGGCTGCCAGCCGGCGCGGGGGACGGCTCGCTGCAGTCCGCGAAGCTGTCGGCCTCACGGCGTACGCCGCCGGACACTACGGCGAGGCCCTCCGTGAGTTCCGGACCTACCGCCGGATCAGCGGGTCCAACGTGCACCTGCCCGTCATGGCTGACTGCGAACGCGGACTCGGACGCCCGGACCGGGCCCTGGACGTGGTCCGCTCCGAGGAAGCCCAGGACCTGGACGCACCCGGCAAGGTGGAGCTGGCGATCGTCGCATCCGGTGCCCGTTCAGACCTGGGCCAGCTCGACGCCGCCGTGGCCGAGCTTGAGATCCCGCAGCTGGACATCAACCGCGCCTTCTCCTACAGCCCCCGCCTGTTCCGCGCCTACGCAGACGCACTGACGGCCGCCGGCCGTGAAGCCGAAGCCGGCAAGTGGCAGCGCCAGGCACTGGTGGCAGAGGAAGCCCTGGGGATGGGGGTTTCCGAGGAGCCGGACATCATCGACCTTGGCTGGGACGAGGAAGAGGAAGCCCGCGAGGAAGCCGAACGCCGCCGTCTGATAACCCAGGCGGCAGCCGATGCTGCTCCCGAACAGGCACGCGCCACTGCCGCCCAGCAGGCAGCAGAGGTCAGCCCCGAGGCCGCAGCCTCCGGGGCGGAGAGCGCGTCGGCGGGCGAGAACATCGACGACGCCGAAACCGACTACTTTTCGTCCGACGACGCCGAATCCGACGCCGACTCCGCCGAACCGGAGGATGAGGACGACGTCGAGGACGGTGCCGCCGAGGCGGAAGCACACGGTGAAGCGCACGGCGAGGCCGAAGCCCATGACGAATCTGAAGTTCACGAGGTCCGCCGGCCTGAAGGCTCGGAGGACTAGGAACGCATGACTGACGCGCATCTGATTTCGCGGTTCGACGCGCTGCTGTCCGACCTGGACGGCGTGGTGTACGCCGGTCCCCATGCCATCCCCGGCGCCGTGGATTCGCTGCAGCGCCTGGACGGCATCGGCGTCGGGCTCGGTTACGTGACCAACAATGCGTCCAGGACCCCGGCGCAGGTGGCCGCACACCTGCGCGAGTTGGGCGCCCCGGCCGAAGACCACCAGGTGGTGAGTTCGTCGCAGGCGGCAGCTGAGTTGCTGGCGTCGCTCCTTCCGGCGGGCGCTGCCGTCCTCATCACGGGCAGTCCCGCACTGGCCCACGAAATCGAGCTCGTGGGCCTGACGCCCGTGCACAGTGCTGCGGACAAGCCGGTGGCCGTCGTGCAGGGTTTCAACCCCGAAATCGGCTGGAAGGACCTGGCCGAAGCGTCGTACGTCGTGGCCGGCGGCGCCTTGTGGGTCGCCACCAACACGGACATGTCCATCCCGCAGGCCCGCGGGATTGCGCCGGGCAACGGCACCCTCGTGGCGGCTGTTGCTGCCGCAACCCGCCAGACGCCACGCGTCGCGGGCAAACCGGAGGCCCCACTGTTCCACGCTGCCGCCAAGCGCCTCGCGGCTGAGCGCCCGCTGGTGGTCGGCGACCGGCTGGACACGGACATCCTGGGCGGCAACCGGGCCGGCTTCGCCACCGTGGCGGTCCTCACCGGCGTCGACACCCGGGAGACGATCCTCGCAGCCCGTACGGATGAACGGCCTGACTTCCTCATTGACGACCTCACCGGGCTGTATCAGCCGTACCCTGCCGTGGAGCACGACGGCGGCGCTTACCGCTGCGGTGACGCCTCAGCTTCCGTGGACGGAGACAGTGTCCGCATCAGCGGCGACAAGGACAGCCTCGATTCCTGGCGTGCGGCCTGTGCCGCATGGTGGAATGCCCGCCCGCAGGCTCAGACGGCCACAGCGCCCGTGCTTGACTGGCTCGGTCAATAGACTGGTGCAATGACAGAGCCAAATCCTGACGCCGAGCTGGACGCAGCCGCGCAGATTGCGTGGCCTGAGCTGCCGCCGGCCGGCTTTGCCGAATCGGACACGGACGGCACGGACACGGACGGCACGCAGTTGGACGGCGCGCACTCGGACGGCACAGTTCAGGCAATTCTCGACCGGGTCCGGGATGTCCCCGGGCTTCCGGTGTCCGAGCACCCTGCCGCCTACGCGGAGATGCATGACAATCTGCTGGCAGCGCTGAACGAGGATATTTCCGGGCCCGCCGGCGGGTCCGCCGCCGCGGCAGGACCCGGTGCCGCCTGACATGGCCAGACTCGACCAGATCCTCGTCAGCCGCGGGCTGGCGCGTTCCCGCACGCACGCCGCACGGCTCATTGCCGACGGCAAAGTAACGTCTGCCGGGGACGTCCTCGCGAAAGCCTCGCTGCAGGTCGCAGACGACCGCGAGCTGACAGTGGCAGAAGACGCCACCGACACGTACGTCAGCCGTGCCGGGCACAAACTGGCCGGTGCGCTCGACGCTTTTCCCGCCGTCGCCGTCGCCGGGAAACGGTGCCTTGACGCCGGTGCGTCCACCGGCGGCTTTACCGATGTGCTCTTGAGGCGGGGAGCAGAGCACGTGGTGGCGGTCGACGTCGGGCACGGACAGCTCGTCCCGCAGCTCAGGGACGATCCCCGGGTGAGCGTCCATGAAGGGCTGAATGTCCGTTATATGGACCCGGTCCAGATCGGCGGCACGGCCGAGCTGACCGTAGCGGACCTGTCGTTCATCTCGCTGACCCTCGTGGTGGCGCCGCTGGCCGCGTGCACCAGCCCCGGCGGCGACCTCGTGCTCATGGTCAAACCGCAGTTCGAGATCGGCAAGGAACGGCTCGGCCGCACCGGCGTTGTCACGTCGGAGCGCGAACGCCGGATGGCAGTCGGTAAAGTAGCTGGGGCTGCCCACGATGCGGGACTGGAACTATGCGGACTGGCCACCAGCCCGCTCCCGGGGCAGGACGGAAATGTCGAATACTTCCTGTGGATAAAACGAAGAATTGCCGAAGACTTGCCTAAGATCGAAGAGCGGGATGCAGCCCTGGCTGCGTTGCTCGGGACAATCTGGCCAAACCACTAGAGAGCGGAACCGATGAGCAGGCGTGTACTGGTACTTGCCCACACCGGCCGCGAAGAATCCCTGAAGGCTGCCTGGGAGGCGTGTGCCCAGCTGCACGCGTGCGGCATCATCCCGGTGATGCAGGAATCCGAACTGGGCGACATGGAGGGCTTTTTCGGCCAGCTGGAGCATCCTGTGGAGGTGCTGCACGACCATGTCCAGTTGCCCGATGTGGAGCTCGTCATGGTGCTCGGCGGGGACGGCACCATCCTTCGCGCCGCGGAACTGGTCCGGGAAGTGGATGTTCCCCTCCTCGGCGTGAACCTGGGACACGTGGGATTCCTGGCCGAAAGCGAACGGGCTGACCTCGCACAGACCGTGGAGTGGATCGCCAGCCGTGAATACACGGTGGAAGAGCGCATGACCATAGACGTCCAGGTGTGGGTCCGCGGACAAAAAATCTGGCACACATGGGCCCTCAATGAGGCGGCTATCGAAAAAGGGAACCGCGAGCGGATGCTTGAGGTGGTCACCGAAGTGGACGAGCGCCCGCTGACCTCCTTCGGCTGCGACGGCGTGGTGCTCGCCACACCCACAGGATCGACCGCCTATGCATTCTCCGCCGGCGGCCCCGTGGTATGGCCCGAAGTGGAAGCCCTGCTGATCGTCCCCATCAGCGCCCACGCGCTGTTCGCCAAGCCCCTGGTCGTCTCACCGCGGTCCCGGCTGGCTGTGGAGGTGCTGAACCGCACGGACGCGCAGGGTGTGCTGTGGTGCGACGGCCGCCGATCGGTGGACCTCCCGCCAGGCGCCCGGGTGGAGGTCACGCGTTCCGCCACGCCCGTCCGCCTGGCCCGCACCCACCAGACGCCGTTCTCCGCGCGGCTGGTCCGCAAGTTCGAACTGCCTATCCACGGCTGGCGGGGCCCGGTGCCGCAGTCCGGGACCATCACCACGGGCCCGGTGCCGATTGTCCGGACCCCGCGGCCCATGGCACCGCCGCCGGCGCCCGGGTATGCCGGGCAGGTCCTGGCCGGGCAGGCTGAAGAAACCGATCCTCCGACCGGGAAGTGATCCATGCTTGAAGAACTGAGAATCCGCGATCTGGGCGTCATCACAGACGCCACGCTGCCGCTGGGCCCAGGGCTCAGCGTGGTCACCGGCGAGACCGGTGCCGGCAAGACTATGGTGGTCACCGCCGTCGGGCTGCTGCTGGGTGCGCGCTCCGACGCCGGGGCCGTCCGCAGCGGCGCCAAGAGCGCTTCCGCCGAAGCCGTCGTCAGGCTCGGTTCCGGGCATGTCGCCTTGGAGCGCGCCCGTGACGCCGGGGCGGAGATCGAGGAGTTCGACGGCGGTGCGGAACTGCTGCTGTCCCGCCGCCTCGGGGCGGACGGACGCAGCCGGGCGTTCCTCGGCGGCAGGGCCGCCCCGGTGGGGGTGCTGGCCGAAATCGGTGAATCGCTCGTGGTGGTGCACGGGCAGTCGGACCAGATCAGGCTCAAGGGCGCCACAGCCCAGCGCGAGGCGCTGGACAAGTTCGCAGGGGAGGCCCTGGCCGCCACACTCGGCGGCTTCCAACAGCTGTACGCCTCCTGGAAGGCCAGCCTGGCGGAGCTGGAAACGCTCCGCAGTGCCGCGCGGGACCGGCTGCGCGAGGCCGAATCGCTGGAGATCTCCCTGGCGGAGATCGACGCCGTGGACCCGCAGCCGGGGGAGGACGAAGCCCTCAAGGCCGAGGCCGTGAAGCTGGCAAACGTCGAGGAGCTCCGCATCGCCGCGACCACGGCGCACCAGGCGCTCATTGCCGAAGACTTCGGCGAAACCGGTGATGCCACCACGCTGGTGGATACTGCCAAACGGACGCTGGAGCACGTGGCCGAGCATGACGAAGAGCTCGGAGGCGCCGCTGCACGCCTCGCGGAAGTGGGGTTCCTGCTCAACGACATCGCCACGGAACTGGCAAGTTACCAGGCCGGGCTGGACTCGGAGGGGCCCGAGCGGCTGGCCGAGATCGAGGAACGCCGGGCTGCCCTGGCCAAGCTGGTCCGCAAGTATGCGCCCAGCATCGACGAGGTTCTGGAGTGGGCAGAGAAGGCCCGCGTCCGCTTCGATGAGCTGCAGGACGATTCCACGCGGATTGAGGCCCTGGACGCGGAGGTGGCCAGGGCGGAGGCAGAGCTCACCAAACAGGCTGCGGCCATCAGCAAGATCCGGGCCAAGGCCGCCAAGGAACTCTCCAGGCGGGTCAGTGCCGAGCTGAAGGCCCTCGCCATGGCGGACGCCACCCTGGTGATCAAGATTGAGGCTGCCGGCCAGCTGGGCCCCTATGGCGCAGACGAGATTTCCTTCCTGCTCCAGCCCCACTCGGGTGCACCCGCCCGGCCGCTTGGCAAGGGTGCGTCCGGCGGTGAGCTTTCGCGGGTCATGCTTGCCATCGAAGTCGTGCTCGCCGCCGTCGATCCCGTGCCCACTTTCGTCTTCGACGAAGTGGACGCCGGAGTGGGCGGCCGCGCCGCCGTCGAAATCGGGCGCCGGCTGGCCATGCTGGCCCGCCACGTCCAGGTCCTCGTGGTCACCCACCTGCCCCAGGTCGCCGCCTTCGCGGACCAGCACATCCGGGTCACCAAAACGTCAGTGCGGGGCTCCGACGGCGCCACCGCCACCGGGTTCACCTCCAGCGACGTCCAGCTGCTGGACGAACCGGAGCGTGTCAGGGAACTGGCACGGATGCTGGCAGGCCAGGAAGACTCGGAGACGGCCCGGGCCCATGCACAGGAGTTGCTGGACGACGCGAAGTTGCTGCCCCAGCGGGCCTAGGCGGCCTGGGCGCTTGGCTCGCTCTTGCCCACAGGCGCCGGACACGGGAGACTGAGGCATTTGGGGGCGCGATACCGACCCGTGGAAGGCTCAATTGATGATAGGCTCGAATTCCGTGGTGCAGCGATCAAATTCCCGTGTAAATTCCCGGTTCCCGGGCTCGTCCAAGACGACCAAACACATCTTCGTCACCGGCGGTGTGGCGTCCTCGCTCGGTAAGGGACTGACGGCGTCAAGCCTCGGCCACCTGCTGCGGGCACGCGGTTTGTCTGTAACTATGCAGAAGCTCGATCCCTACCTCAACGTGGATCCGGGCACGATGAACCCCTTCCAGCACGGCGAGGTCTTCGTCACAGACGACGGCGCCGAGACCGACCTCGACATCGGACACTACGAGCGCTTCCTCGACGAAAACCTCGAGGGCTCCGCGAACGTGACCACCGGCCAGGTCTACTCAACGGTTATCGCCAAAGAGCGGCGCGGCGAGTACCTCGGCGACACCGTCCAGGTCATCCCGCACATCACCGACGAGATCAAGCGCCGTATGCGGCTCCCCGCCGAGGGCAAGAACGCACCGGACGTCATCATCACCGAGATCGGCGGCACGGTTGGCGACATCGAGTCGCAGCCCTTCCTTGAGTCCGCCCGCCAGGTCCGCCAGGACATCGGCCGCACCAACGTCTTCTTCCTGCACGTGTCCCTGGTCCCGTACATCGGGCCCTCGCAGGAACTCAAGACCAAACCAACACAGCACTCAGTGGCGGCCCTGCGCTCCATCGGCATCCAGCCGGAAGCCATTGTGGTCCGCTCCGACCGTGAAGTACCCGACGCGATGCGCGAAAAGATCGGCCGCATGTGCGACGTCGACATCGACGCCGTGGTCAACGCCGCCGATGCCCCCAGCATTTACGACATCCCCAAGACCCTGCACACCCAGGGCCTGGATTCCTACATCGTCCGGGCGCTCGACCTGCCCTTCAAGGATGTCGACTGGACCAGCTGGGACAAGCTGCTCGAAGCCGTCCACAATCCCAAGCACGAAGTTGAAATTGCCCTCGTCGGCAAGTACATCGACCTTCCGGACGCCTACCTCTCCGTGACGGAGGCCCTGCGCGCCGGCGGTTTCGCCAACGACGCCAAGGTCAAGATCCGCTGGGTCCCGTCCGACGAGTGCGAAACCCACGAAGGTGCTGTCCGTTCGCTGGACGGTGTGAACGCCATTTGTGTTCCCGGCGGGTTTGGTATCCGCGGCCTCGAAGGCAAGCTGGGGGCCCTGAAGTTCGCCCGCGAAAGCAGGCTTCCAGTGCTGGGCCTGTGCCTCGGCCTGCAGTGCATGGTTATCGAGTACGCCCGCAACGTGGTCGGTTTGGAGGGTGCTTCCTCCAGCGAGTTCGAGCCCGACTCCAAGTACCCGGTCATCGCCACGATGGAAGAGCAGCTCGAGTTCGTTGAAGGCCGCGGTGACCTCGGGGGCACCATGCGCCTTGGACTCTACGAAGCCAAGCTGGACGAGGGCTCGGTCATTGCCGAAACGTACGGCACCACCACCGTCAGCGAACGCCACCGCCACCGGTACGAGGTCAACAACAAGTACCGCGATCAAATCGCGGCCCAGGGTCTCGTATTCTCCGGCACATCTCCGGACGGCAAGCTAGTCGAATATGTGGAGCTGCCGCGCGAAGTACACCCGTACTACGTGGCCACGCAGGCGCATCCTGAGCTCAGCTCCCGGCCCACACGCCCGCACCCGCTTTTTGCCGGGCTGGTCAAGGCTGCACTGGACCACCAAGGCGGCAGCGCCGACAACGGCTCCGCTGCTCCTGTGACCCAGACCGCAGCGTCGGAGCTGCCCGCTGCCGAGGCTGCCTCCGGGGCCACTGCCCGCTAGCTCACTGCCGGCTAGAGCTGACTGCAGAGTAGACCACAGCACCAATGATGGAGGACGGCGCGATGCCCGGAATTTCTGAAAACACCCCTGCTGCACGGCAGGTTTCGGATGCTCCGAGCCCGCGCCGTCTGCTGTCCACGGAAAAGGTCTACGAGGGCAGGATCTGGGACGTTGTGAGCGACAGCTTCAAGCTCACCGACGACGGCAACCCGCTGGTCCGGGACTACATCGACCACCCCGGGGCCGTGGCCATACTGCCCATGAATGACGACGGCGAGGTGCTGCTGATCAAGCAGTACCGGCACCCGGTCGGCATGGACCTCTGGGAGATTCCCGCGGGCCTGCTGGACGTCGAGGGCGAGAACTTTGTGGTGGGAGCCGCCCGCGAACTCGCTGAGGAAGCGGACCTCGTGGCGAGCACCTGGAACGTCCTGGCGGACTTTTTCAACTCTCCCGGATCATCCAGCGAAGCCATCCGCATCTACCTTGCCCGCGGGCTAACCGAAGTGCCGCACCACGAGCTTCACCTCCGCACCGACGAGGAAGCCGAGATTGAACTGCACTGGATCCCGCTCGAAGAAGCCGTGGCTGCGGTGCTGGAGGGGCGCCTGCACAACCCCTCCGCCGTCGTCGGAGTCCTTGCAGCCGCTGCGGCGAAAGGAGACGGCTTCGACGGGCTGCGGCCGGCTGACGCTCCATGGCCGGCCCACCCCAGCCAGCGCTGATGACCGCAGGCACGGCAGCAGCTGAGACCCCACCGGCCCCTGGTGATCCTGGAACTGGTGATCCTGAAACGGAGCCCCGGGAAGAGGCTCAGGTGCGCCCGAGTCCTGACCGTACCCGTCCCGATCGCCCCAGAACCGCGATCGACCGGGCCGTGACCGACTACATCCAGCACATGGGCGTGGAGCGGGGACTGGCGGCCAACACTCTGTCCGCCTACCGCCGTGACCTCACGCGGTACTCCAACTATCTTGCCGCCGAAGGCCTCAGCCGCCCCGGCGATGTGACGCGCCGCCATGTGACGGGCTTCGCCCAAGCGTTGTCGGACGGTTCGGACGGCGGAACGCCGCTGGGTGTTCGGTCAGCGGCCCGCACCGTCGTCGCCGTCCGGGGACTGCACAAGTTCTGGGCATTGGAAGGCATGACGACGGCGGATCCCGCCAGCGATGTCCACCCGCCCCTGCCGGGGAAGCGGCTGCCCAAGGCCATTACCGTGGATGAGGTCACCCGGATACTCGAAGCCGCCGGTACCGACACTGCGACAGGCCTGCGGGACCGTGCCCTCCTTGAATTCCTCTATTCCACGGGCGCCCGCATCAGCGAGGCCGTAGGGCTGGACGTGGATGACATCTCGGTGCAGCCGGCCGAAGACGGACCCGCCATAGTGCGGCTGTTCGGCAAGGGATCGAAGGAGCGGCTGGTTCCGCTCGGGTCCTATGGCGCCCGGGCCCTGGACGCTTACCTGGTGCGTGGCCGCCCACTGCTTGCCGCTAAGGGCAAGGGCACGCCGGCGCTCTTCCTCAATGCCCGCGGCGGGCGGATCAGCAGGCAGAGCGCCTGGACGATTTTGAAGGCCGCCGCTGAAAAGGCCAACATCACCAAGGACGTGTCCCCGCACACCCTGCGCCACTCGTTCGCCACCCACCTGCTCGAGGGCGGGGCTGACGTCCGGGTAGTGCAGGAACTTCTGGGCCACGCCTCCGTCACCACCACCCAGGTGTATACGCTCGTGACCGCCGACACGCTCCGGGAAATCTATGCCGCGGCTCACCCGAGGGCCCTGGGATAGATCCGGAGCGGGGCGGATGCTGATTACCAAATCCTCCTTTCCAAAACCCGCGGCCGGTGCGTGTAAGAAAGCACCCCTTCGCCGACACTTAACAGTTAGCGGATGACGGTCATCCGTATGCAGGGGGATCAGCATGTTGGCTACCAGGGAGCATCAGTTTGCGTTGATGCACTCAGAGTATTTCGGGCGGGTGTACCGCTACATCGCGTACCGCGTCAACGACGGCGCAAGGGCCGAAGAATTGACCGCCGACGTGTTCCGCGTCGCCTGGGAAAAAGGCACCCCGGATGTTCCTGGCCTGGGCTGGCTGCTGGCCACGGCAAAGAACCTGATAGGCAACGAATACCGGGGCAGGCAGCGGAGCCGGCAGCTTACCGAGCAACTGGAGGCTCGGGCCAGGCTGTCGGTCCAAGACGGGGACGATGCAGAGCGCGCAGCCGTCACCGAGGCACTCATGCTGCTCAACGAAAAGGACCGCGAGATCCTCATGCTGAGCTATTGGGATGGACTGACCACGGCCGAACTCGCTGAAACGCTCAATTGCTCCGCGTCCGCCGCCGGGGTGCGGCTCCACCGGGCGCGCAAGGCGTTCGCCCGCGTTGTTCCGGCGCATCTGATGATGGACAGGAAAGGCTAGCCATGGACCGCATCGAAGAACTCATCAAGAAAGCACGGCCCAACGTGGTGGTCCCGGACGGGCCCGGTGGCAGTGCAGGCGCCGCCGGCAAGGCAAGCGGCAAATGGCCGCCTGTCACCGACGACTCCAGGCCACCCGTAACAGAACTTATTTCCGCCGCGGCGTCACGGCCCGCAACAGGCCGGAGCAGCCGGACCGCGCTCCGGATGGCCGTGGCGGGCCTGGCTGCCGCCGCGGTAATCATCGGCGGCGTCGTGGCCGGGAACCTGGGAAGGCCTGTCTCTGCCCCGGCTCCTGCAGCCAGCCAGGAAACGTCAGCCACAGCTACCCCAACGCGGACGGTACCCGTAAAGGCAGGTCCCACGGCAGCAGCCCCAGCAACAGCCACATCGCCTGTACCGTCGCCGGCACGGCCGGCGCAGTCGGCCCCGGCAGCTACAGCCGTCGCTCCGCCGGCGGAAACCCCGATGCCTGCCGAGCCGACACCTCCGATTGTGACGCCGACCGGCAGCGCCCCCTTGCCCCTCCCGGCAGGATGGAGCACCTATGCAAGTCCAGGCGGCGCGGTCAGTTTCGACCATCCGGGCACGTGGAGCATCCTACCCAACGCGAGCTCGTTCCCGGACATGGTGAACGTTAGCGTCAAGGACCAGGCCGGCAAGCTCATGGCGACACTGACGTACGGGGGAGCGGGCGGACTGGGCGGCGCATGCCGCCAGGATCCTGTGCCATATACCGTGCTGGATTTCGCCACCGTGGACGTTCCCTACAACCCGCAGATCCCTGATTCGGTCACCCCGAGATTCGCTTTCCGTGCCATGCCTGACGGCGGCGGCGTGGTGGCTTCCTACGGGCTGACAAGCACGGTGGGGGGTCAGGACGGGAAGGCCTGCATGATCTATAACGTGGTCAACGGTCCTCCCAGTTCGAGCATCTACATGTTTGCCAGTGCGGTGCAGATGAGCCTCGGAGATTATGAACGGGGCGGTGCCCTGACGTTCACCGGCATGGACGAGGCCCGTGCCTATATGGGGACACCGGAGTACGCCGCGGCCAAACGCATGATCATGTCACTGCGGATTTCTGACGGATAGCGGACGCGCCGCTAGGCTGGACTGCATGACTTCGGTGCCCGTGACCCTGTGCTTCCTTCTTCGGGAGCGCCCGGGGAACGGGCCCGAGGTGCTCCTGGGCCTCAAAAAGACCGGTTTTGGAACCGGCAAGATCGTTGGCCTGGGCGGCCACGTCGAAGCGGGGGAGACCGATGCCGAGGCTGCCTGCCGGGAGGTCCTGGAGGAAGCCGGCGTAGTGGTTCTCGAGGAGGACCTGTTCGACGCCGGATCGGTGGAGTTTGTTTTTCCCGCCCGTCCGGAGTGGGACATGAGCACGAGGCTCTTCACCACGCGCCGCTGGCAGGGGGAGCCCGAGGAAAGCGCGGAGATCGCCCCGGCCTGGTTCAGGATCGACGCCCTGCCGCTGGAGCGCATGTGGGACGATGCCACCCACTGGCTTCCGCACGCGCTGGGCGGTGCGAAGATCGACGTCGTCATTGTTCTGAACGACGACAATGAAACGGTGCTTGACGTGCGGAACTACCTCAACCTGGGCCCTGAAACCCCGGGTACCCCCTAATCGCGAATGCCCCGCAAACATCCGGAACGACGTCAACGGGACCATGGCCGGATCAGGAATTTCCGAGGTTTGCGTAACTCTTGCCCACCGGCTGGAAACTAAACAGGTAGCGTGCAGCTCAGGACACTACCTTAGGGGGACATCGTGCTTTCCGAGCGCGAACTGGCGTTTATTGAGGTCCACAAGGACAGCTACCCGGCCGTCCTAAGATTTGTTCGCCGGAGGGTGGCCTCCGCGGAAGAGGCAGAGGAAATAGCAGCCGATGTCTTCCGGGTGGTGTGGCAGAAATCCGACCGTGAAGACCGGACCGACGTCGCCTGGCTGCTCTCCATCGCCCGCAACCTGATCGGGAATGCTTACCGTAGCCGTGACCGGCAGCGGGCACTTCAGGACAAGCTCAGGGCAATGGCCGTGGTGCAATTCGGCGGGGAGTCGGAACAGGTGGCCGTTGAGGATGCCATGGCGGGGCTTCGTGCCCAGGACAGGGAGATTCTCCAGCTGGCATATTGGGACTGCCTCAACACAGCGGAGATCGCCGGCATGCTGCAGTGCAGTGAGTCCGCCGCCAAGGTGCGCCTGCATCGTGCACGTGCCGCGTTCCGCAAGAGAATGCCCGCCGGCGCAGTATCGATGAAGCAGAGGATGGGTGCCTGACATGGATCCGATCAAGAAGATGATTTCCGCAACGGACCCTCTCAGGGATGACCCGTCCGGTGCCGTGGACGGGGAAGCGGCACTCCGCCGGATCCTGTCCGAGCAGACCGCTTCCAGCGACAGCATTCCTGCCGGTGTGGTGCCCTTCCCGGATCGCAGGCTGAGGCGGGCCCGGTTGGCCGGCGTGCTGACGCTCGCGGCGGCTGTCGCCGCGGGCGTTCTCGTGGCCATTAACCTCGGTCCGCTGACCTCGGCCACTTTACCGGCTGCCACCACGTCAGCGTCAGAGGCGCCGACGCCGGCGGCAACGAGCCCTGCGCCCGCGCCGTCCACCACCACACCAGCGGTGGTGCGGCCGCCAGCCCCCGCCTGGAAATCCTTCACCGACGGAACGGGCCAGGCAACCTTTGAGCATCCCATCGGCTGGACGATAACCGAATCCCCACAGACGAGCGACGCGGGTGCGTTCAACGTTGTCCAGGTGAAGAATTCCGCCGGCAGAACGATGGCAACTCTACGGCTGGTCTACGACGGGGCAGGAGGGCCCGTTTGCCAGGAACCCAAGCCCTTCCACACTCTCGACTCCGTCGTCCTGGACATTCCGCAGAAGGCCTCGAAACTCAAGGAGTTCCCCCGCGGCCCCTCAGCGTTCATGTTCAGGGTCATCGAGTCCGACAAGGTCTACGGCTCCATGGCGTTGAGTGACATCGTCCTCGCTCCCGGCAGAGAAACCTGCGGGCTGGACAACACCATCCTGGCCCCGGATGGTGTTCCGTTCGTGCATTTCGGAGACGCATTGTGGCTTGAAGCCAGTGGCCGGGAGGCGGCGCTTACCTTTGACTCGGTTGTTGCGGCCAAGGCCTACATGAAGACGCAGGAGTATCAAGACATAAAGCGGATGCTTGTTTCACTCGAGTTGCGGCCACTCAACTAGCGCTCCCCTTTCTGCCGACGGCTTGCAACGCCGGCTTGCAACGACGGCTTCCGATGACGGCGGGCCGGCCACCTCGCGAAGGTGACCGGCCCGCCGTCTAACGTCCTCCGGGAGCAATTCCTATGGAACGTGCCGTTCCTCGGCGCCGTTGTACGTGCTCAGCGGACGGATCAGCGAGTTCGATTCGAGCTGTTCCATGATGTGGGCCGTCCAGCCGGTGATGCGGCTGGCGACGAACAGCGGAGTGAACATCTGGGTGTCGAAACCCATGAGGTGATACGTGGGTCCGGCGGGGTAGTCGAGGTTCGGCTTGATCCCCTTGGCCTCATCCATGGCCGCCTCGAGCCCGTTGTACAGGCCCAGCAGCTCTGGCCGGCCGTAGTGGGCGATCATCTTGTCCAGGGCTGCCTTCATGGTGGGCACCCGGGAGTCGCCGTGCTTGTACACGCGGTGCCCGAAGCCCATTACCTTCTTCTTGTTGGCCAGCGCATGTTCCATCCAGGCCTTGGCCCGGGCTGCTGCGTCCTCAAGGGATTCCTCCGGCCGGATACCGATCTCGTCGAAGGTGTGCATGACGGCCTCGTTGGCGCCGCCGTGCAGCGGACCCTTGAGTGCGCCGATGGCACCTGTCACCGCCGAATGCAGATCGGACAGCGTGGACGTGATGACCCTGCCGGCGAAGGTGGAGGCGTTGAATGAATGCTCGGCGTAGAGGATCATCGAGACGTTGAAGGCCTCCACAACCTCCGGTACGGATTCCTCGCCGAACGTCATCCACAGGAAGTTGGCGGAGTAGCCGAGGTCATCGCGGGGCTCCACGGGTTCGATGGGGCGTCCCGCCGCGCGCCGGCGGCGCTGGTCGTAAGCGACGACGGCGGGCATGGCCGCGAACAGGTCGATTGCCTTTGTCATGTTGGCTTCCCGGGAGGAATCCTCCGCGAGTTCGTGGCGCGCGCCCATGACCGAGGCTGCGGTCCTGCAGACATCCATGGGGTGTGCTGTGACCGGCAGGACGTCGATCACCTGCTTCACCACAGGATCCAGCGGACGGCCGGCCCGCTCCTGCGCCGTAAAGGCTGCCAGTTCCTCCCTGGTGGGAAGTTCTCCGTTCCAGAGCAGGTAGGCTACTTCCTCGAAGCTGCACCGTGCCGCGAGTTCCTGGACCGGGTAGCCCCGGTACAGCAATGAGTTCGTATCGGAGTTGACCTTCGAGACGGCGGTGTAATCCACCACGACGCCGGCGAGGCCTTTTTTGATCTCTTCTTCAGCCATGCTGAGCTCCTTCGTTCCTTGCCTCAGTTGACCGGCCCCCGGCCGGCGGTTCGGTATGGATTGCGCGTCAGTCAGTTCCGGGGATCCGGAAATTAAAGACGCCGGTATCAAACCGGTTGTAGCCCTCGTAGTCCACGAGGTCATACAGCCGCGCACGGGTGAGCATGCTCCCTACCTGTGCCTCCTGCGTTCCGTCAGCCCTGATTGAGTCCAGAGTACGCTCAGCAGCGCCCATGGCACTACGGAGCAGGGTCACCGGATAAATCACCATGTTCACGCCCACTCCCTGCAGTTGGTCCACGGTGAAGAGCGCACTTTTGCCGAATTCCGTCATGTTAGCCAGAATCGGCACCTCTACCGCATCCCGGATGGCCTGGAACTCTTCCAACGTGGCCATGGCTTCCGGGAAGATGGCGTCGGCCCCGGCCTCAACCAGGGCCTTTGCCCGCTCCTGCGCCGCTTCGAGGCCCTCAACCGCCCGGATGTCCGTGCGGGCCATGATGAGGAAGTTCGGGTCACGCCGGGCATCGGCAGCAGCCCTGATCCGTTTGGTGGCCGTGGCCAGGTCCACGACATTCTTGCCGTCCAGATGGCCGCAGCGCTTGGGGTTGAACTGGTCCTCGATGTGGCAGCCGGCGAGACCGGCGTTTTCCAGTTCCTGGACGCTGCGGGCGACGTTCATGGGTTCGCCGAATCCGGTGTCGGCGTCCACGATGGAGGGCAGGTCGGTCATCCGGGCGATCTGGCCGGCGCGCGTGGCCACCTCGGTGAGGGTGGTCAGGCCGATGTCCGGCAGCCCGAGGTCATTGGCCAGGACAGCGCCGGAGATGTAGATGCCGGCGAAGCCTTTCTCCTCGATCAGCCGTGCGGAGAGCGGGTTGAAGGCCCCGGGAAACTGCTGGATGGTGCCGGACGCGAGCATTTCACGGAAGCGCAGGCGCTTCTCCTCTGGCGTGGTCTTGGAATAGAGCATCTAGAACAGTCCCTTGGGTGCCGCTGCGAAGTCAATGACGCCGGGTGCGGCGGTGATGTTCAGCTGGTCCAGTTCACCGGCCGCCAACTCTGGGAGGCGTTGGACGGCGGCGAGGAACCGTTCGATTTCGGCTTCTTCGACCAGGCCGGCGGCCAAGGTGCGGAACTTGTTGACATACTGCTCGCGGGCGAACGGCCGGGCACCGAGCGGATGTGCATCGGCGACGGCAATCTCGTCCCTGATGACGGTGCCGTCGGACAGGGTGACTTCCACGGAGCCGCCGAACGCCTTCTCGTTGATGTCAAGGGAGTGGTAGCGGCGGGTCCATTCCGGATCCTCCACAGTTGAAACCTTCTGCCACAGGTCAACGGTGTCTGGCCGGGCGGCGCGTTCAGGGGCGTAGGAGTCCACGTGGTGCCAGGAACCGTCCTGCAGCGCGACGGTGAAGATGTACGGGATGGAGTGGTCCAGGGTCTCCCGGGACGCGGTGGGGCTGTACTTCTGCGGATCCTTCGCGCCGGAGCCGATCACGAAGTGGGTGTGGTGACTGGTCTTGATCAGCACCGACTGCACGTTGGCCGGGTCCGTCGCCTCGGGGTGTTCCTTGTGCAGCTTCCGTGCCAGGTCGATCCAGGCCTGGGCCTGGTATTCCGCGGAGTGTTCCTTGGTGTAGGTGTCCAGGATGGCGCGTTTCGCCTCTCCGGGCGTCGGCAGCGGGACCATGTAAGAGGCGTCCGGGCCGTCCAGCATCCAGGCGATCACGCCGTCTTCGCCTTCATAGATCGGCACCGGGGAGGTCTGGCCGCGCATCGAACGGTCCACGGCTTCCACGGCCATCTTGCCGGCGAACGCGGGGGCGTGGGCCTTCCATGTGGAGATCTCGCCCTTGCGCGACTGGCGCGTGGCGGTGGTGGTGTGCAGGGCCTGGCCCACCGACTGGAAGATCGTCTCGACGTCGAGGCCCAGCAGGGTTCCGATGCCCGCGGCGGCGGAGGGGCCGAGGTGCGCCACGTGGTCGATCTTGTGTTTGTGCAGGCAGATCGCCTTGACCAGGTTCACCTGGATCTCGTAACCGGTGGCGATGCCGCGGATCAGGTCCGCGCCGCTGGAGCCGACGTGCTGGGCCACAGCCAGGATCGGCGGGATATTGTCGCCCGGGTGGGAGTAGTCCGCCGCGAGGAAGGTGTCGTGGTAGTCCAGTTCGCGGACAGCCACGCCATTGGCCCATGCCGCCCACTCCGGCGAAACCCGCTCGCCGATTCCGAAGACCTTCGACCCCTTTCCGTTGGCGGAGGGACCGTGGGTGAGGGCCTGTGCCCGGGCAGCGATGATCGGGGCACGGTTCAGGGACGCGACGGCCACGGAGGCGTTGTCGATGATCCGGTTGATCACCATCTCCGTGACATCGTCAGTCACGCCGACAGGATCGGCTGCCACCACGGCGATCTTGTGGGCGAGCTGGTCCTCGCGGGGCAGGTTTTCCTCGCTCTTGTATACGCGGACGTGGTGTTCCTTAACCATGGGGGCTCCTTATGAATGAGATGTGTGGGTGGCTTTGACGTGGGAAAGACTGCGGTGCAGGTGCACGGTGGTGGCCGCTTGGGCCAGGCGCGGATTTCGGGCGGCTATTGCTTCGGCGATGGCCGCGTGTTCGGTGGCTGCTGCCGTGAGCCGGGCGGCGTCGTCGGCGGCAAGCCTGCGGACGCGCACCAGATGCACGCGCAGGCTGCGCATGGCCTGCGCCAGGTAGGAATTGGAGATGGCAGCGTCGATGGCTTCGTCCAGCCGGCCCACTAGCCCGTAGTAGTCGTGGCGGGCGGGATCCGTGCCGCTGATCAGGGCAGGAGCTGCAAGCAGCTCTTCCTGCAGCTTGAGGAAAACCGCGGCGTCGCCCCGCTCAGCGGCCAGGGCAGCCGCCTTGCCTTCGAGGGTTTCGCGGAGTTCGAAGAGTTCATCGATGTCGTCCAGGGAGATGTCGGTGACAACGACGCCCCGACCGCCCGCCGTCGTCGTCAGCCCTTCCGCCGTCAGGCGGCTCAACGCTTCCCGAAGCGGCGTGCGCGAGACGCCAAGGCGCTCCGACTGCTCGACTTCGGCGAGGACCGTCCCGGGGAGGAGCCGCCATTCGATGATGTCATCACGCAGTGCCGCGTAAGCCCGGTCGCTGGCGCGCATGCCGCCCTCCCTTCGTTGGTCGATTGCCTCGAGTGTATACATGCATGAGGGATATGCCCAGCATTTCGCCAGTTTTTCCCTCTGCAGCGAGGAAAATGTATACAACAGAAGCGGGTCGGGCTTCAAGGCAACGCGTCGCTGCGGTCTGGCGGAGGTGGGCAGGATGGAAGCCTGGCTGGCCGCGTTGAAGGTTCACTTCGCGGCCGGGTACGCTGCCGCTGCCGAGGCGCTGGCGGCGCCGGCCGGTTCCCCGCAGGAGCGCACGGCCCAGGAGATGGCGGTAACCGCTGAGGTTGCGTGCTGGCCCCACAACCCCGAGCCAGACAAGCCCGGCCTCGACCCACGTCTGCCCGTGGTCCCTTTCCCGACTGGGCACAATTCACGGCCGCCTGAAACGTGTCGCCAGTGGCTCCTCGCTGGGGTGCTTGAGGCTGTCACGACCAGCTGTCCTGCCTTCACGATCAGCGGTCCCGGATCGAGCCCTTGCTACCCGGCTCTAGACTTTTCCTCGTCAGGTGCGGGACCATCGGTATTCGTTTTCCGGGCGCCCCGGCGCGCCGTACCTGGCCGTGCGGGAGACCGTGCCGGCGTCGGCAAGGTACTCCAGGTAGCGCCGGGCCGTGACACGGGACATGCCCAGCGCCGTCATGACCTCGGTGGCCGAGACCGCCCCCGGCTGCTGCCTGATGAAATCGCGGACGGCCTCAAGGGTGGAGGGTGCCAGGCCTTTGGGGAGGGGCAGCTCGGAAGGGGCCCTGAGGCTCGCAAACGCCTGGTCGACGTCGCTCTGGGAAGCGCCCACTTTGGTGGAGCCCGCTACGGGCGCGGCCAACTGCTCGCGGAACTGCCTGTAGCTCTCAAGCTTGTCCGCGAACGTCGCAAACGTAAACGGCTTGATGAGGTACTGCACCACTCCGATGGAGACAGCGTTGCGGACGATCGAGAGCTCCCTGACCGCCGTGATGGCAATGATGTCGGCAAAGTGGCCGGACGAACGCATGCGGCGGGCAATGTCCAGGCCGTGCAGGTCGGGGAGGTTCATGTCCAGAAGGACCAGCTCAACGGGGCTGCCGGCAGCCGCGAATTCCGTAAGCATCCGCAGCGCGGACTGGCCATCCGGGGCCGTGCCGGACAAGGTGAAGCCGTCCACCCTTCCCACGTAGGCGGCATGCGCCGCCGAAGCAATAGGCTCGTCTTCGACGACGAGGACCCGGATGTCTGTCACGCTTGCTCCTCCAGGAGACTGTGCGGTTCCGGCGCGGGAAGCGCGATGTGGAAACGTGCGCCGCCCGTGCGGTTGGAATTGGTGATGGTCATCGTACCGGCCAGGCGCTGGACCGCCTGCTTTACGAGCGCCAGCCCGAGGCCGCGGCCAAAGGGTCCGGCCTCCTTGGTACTGAAGCCGTACCGGAAGACATCGTCGATGGCATCCGGTTCAATGCCCTTCCCGGAATCCTGGACCGTGATGTCCAATCCGCCGCCGTCTGACTCTACCGTCAACTCCACACGCCGCGGGGCCGGGGCGTCGGAAGCAGCATCGATGGCGTTGTCCAGCAGGTTGCCAAGAATGGTGACGAGGTCCTGGACGGCAAGGCCCGTGACGCCAGTTGTCCGGGACGCCTCCACTGCAAGCTCCACGCCGCGTTCATGGGCCTCGGCGGCCTTGCCCATGATGAGTGCGCTGAGCACGGGTTCCTGCACGGAGTCCATGATGTCGTCCGTCAGCTGCTGGCTCAGCTCAAGATCCTTGGTGGCGAAGTCGAGCGCTTCGCCGGTCCGTCCGAGCTCCAGCAGCGAAACCATGGTGTGCAGCCGGTTGGCATGCTCGTGGGTTTGGGCGCGGAGTGCGCCCGAGAGCGTCCGCATGGTCTCGAGCTCGCTTCCCAGCGATTCGATTTCGGTGCGGTCCCGGATCGTGGCAACGGTTCCGAACACAGCGGCTGGCCGGCCTGTGCGGGAGCCCGGGCCCACGGCAGGGCTCTGGTTCACCACCAGAACGCCGGATGCCGTCAAGTGGATTTCATCGTGGGCGGTGCGGCCCGATTCAAACAGGTCCTTCAGGCTAGGCGTCAGCGGCAGGTCGGCAAGGAACGGAGCGTCTGACGGATCGTCGCCCGAGTCCCGCGGCTCGAGCCCGAGCAGCTCGGCGGCTTGGTCGTTGTACATCACCACGCGTCCCTTGAGGTCGATCAGGATGACACCTTCGCGGACCGAGTGGAGAACGGATTCGTAGTAGGCAAAGAGCTGGGCAAGCTGTTCCGGACCCCAGCCGCGGGTCACCCGCCGCAGATAGCTTCCCAGCAGCCAGGAGGCCACTGAGCCGGCCGCGAGGAGGGCGCCCGAGATAGCCAGCAGTGCCGGAATCCTGCCGGCCACCGCGACGTCGATGGTCCTCACTGTGACGCCCGCGGCCACCAGCGCCTTTACCGAGCCGCGGGCGTCCTTGACCGGGGCAATGGTTCGTACCGACGGGCCCAGTGTGCCGGCCGTGATCTCTGTAAACACGCGCCCTTCGAGGGCATCGGAGATTGAGCCGATGTACGGCTGGCCAAGCTCCTCGCTCCTGGGGTGCGTCCAGCGGGTCCTGTCCGGCGCCATGATGGTGATGAAATCGGCACCGGCGTCCTCCATCACCTGAAGCGCGTACGGCTGGAGCCGGGCAGAGGGATCGGGGGAAGCCGCGGCCTGCAGCACCAGCGGGTTGTCGGCAACAGAAACAGCCAAGGCCGCCATCCTGCGCCCGGTCTCGTCATACGTGCGCTCGCGGGCGTCGATGAAGGCGGCCGTCCCCACTACTCCGGTGAGCGCCAGCACGAACAGCAGATTTGCCACGAACAGCCGCCTGGCAATGCTCCAACGGTGGATCACAACACCTCCTATGACCAATATGAACGCAACGGTGAGCTAAGTCACTCTGTGCCCAATGATGGAAATCACAAAAGGACCGACGCGAAGAGCTCAGAGACTGTGCGAAGCGTCTTCCAGATTATCCATAAGGAGACACATCATGGCTTCTCAACGAGGAGAGTCGGCTGCACCGGCCAAGGCCGCGCGCAAAGGACTGGACAAATCCCACTACCTTTACATTGCCGTCATCGCCGCAGTCATCTTGGGCGCAGTGGTCGGCCTTATGTTCCCTGAGGTCGGCAAATCACTGAAGCCGCTCGGTGACGGGTTTATCAAGCTCATCAAGATGATGATCGCCCCGATCATCTTCTGCACGATCGTCCTGGGCATCGGCTCCATCGCCAAGGCCGCAACGGTCGGCAAGGTCGGTGGGCTCGCCCTGGGCTACTTCGTCCTCATGTCGACGTTCGCCCTGGGCATCGGCCTCGTGGTCGGCAACCTGATCCACCCGGGTGACGGCCTGAAGCTGGCGCCCTACGATCCCAATAAGAAGGCCGAGGTAGACAGCACCGTCGCGTTCCTCCTGGGGATCATTCCGGGCGACATTCCGGTCCTGCCCACTCTCTTCGCCGCCATCCTCGTCGGTTTCGCGCTGCAGAAGATGGGCGCACAGGGTGCCCCTGTCCTCAAGGCCATCGGCCACGGCCAGGCTGTGGTGTTCCGCATCCTTATCATGATCATGTGGCTGGCTCCGGTCGGTGCCTTCGGCGCCATTGCCGCGGTCGTCGGGGCCACGGGCTTCCAGGCAATCGTGAGCATGTTCACCCTGATGGCCGCCTTCTACATCACCTGCGCACTCTTCATCGTGGTCATCCTCGGTGGACTCCTGCAGGCGGTGGCCGGCGTGAACATCTTCAAGCTGATGAAGTACTTGGCACGCGAATACCTCCTCATCTTCTCCACCTCATCTTCCGAGGCCGCGCTGCCCCGCCTGATTGCCAAGCTCGAGCACCTGGGTGTCTCCAAGCCGGTCGTCGGCGTCACCGTTCCCACCGGTTACTCCTTCAACCTGGACGGCACCGCCATCTACCTGACGATGGCCTCCCTGTTCGTGGCCAACGCCATGGGAACCCCGCTGGACCTCGGCGCCCAGATCTCCCTGCTGATCTTCATGATCATCGCCTCCAAGGGCGCTGCCGGTGTCACCGGCGCAGGCCTGGCCACGCTGGCCGCCGGCCTGCAGGCCCACAAGCCCGAACTCCTCGGCGGCGTCGGCATGATCGTCGGCATCGACCGCTTCATGTCCGAGGCCCGCGCCCTGACCAACTTCACGGGCAACGCGGTGGCCACGGTCCTGATCGGCACCTGGGTCAAGGAGATCGACAACCAGCAGGTCGGCCGCGTTCTGTCCGGCGAGGAGCCCTTCGACGAGCAGACCATGATTGCCACCCACCACGGTGTCCAGGAGACCCCGGCGCAGCAGCCCGTTCCGGCCCACGCCTAGGCTTCACAGCGCTGGCTTTCACAACGCCGGCTCATTACCAACGGCGCTCCGGCGCCGGCAACGCCCGCACAGGCCAGCCTGTGCGGGCGTTTTGCATGGGCGGGAGGCTAACCTTCGACTTCAAGTAAAAGGTCAAGGCTCAAACGCCATCAAAAGTCAAGTTCCACGAAATGCCGTGTCGGGCGCTGTAGCCTTGGGTGGAAGAAGCATGGCGCCGGACATCCTGCGGCCCCGGCATTCAGCGGCACAGAAAAATCACCGTCATCGAAAGTGTGGATAGATACGTGAGCAGCGAACAGGGTTCAGCAACTCTGGAAGGCACGGAACTCGACCTGGAAGACGCCGTGATGGGTCCCACAGGCCGCCCCTACCGCGAATTTCCGGAGCCCGCGCCGCTGTCCTCCCATGGACCGGCCCGTGTGATTGCAATGGTCAACCAGAAGGGCGGCGTGGGCAAAACCACGTCAACCATCAACCTTGCGGCCGCGCTGGCGGAGTACGGCCGCCGCGTGCTGCTGGTGGACTTTGACCCCCAAGGGGCACTGTCCGCGGGGCTTGGCGTCAACCCGCACGAACTGGACCTCACCGTGTACAACGTCCTCATGGACCGAAAGGTGGACATTCGCGAGGCGATCCACACCACCGGCGTTGAAAACGTTGACCTGCTGCCGGCGAATATTGACCTCTCCGCCGCGGAGGTCCAGCTGGTCAATGAGGTGGCGCGCGAACAGGTCCTCGACCGCGCGCTGAAGAACATCGAGGATGACTATGACATCGTCCTGATCGACTGCCAGCCCTCGCTGGGCCTGCTCACAGTGAACGCGCTCACGGCTGCCCATGGCGTGATCATCCCGCTGATCTGCGAATTCTTCGCGCTGCGGGCCGTGGCCCTCCTGGTCGAAACCATTGACAAGGTCCAGGACCGCCTCAACCCCCGGCTGCAGGTGGACGGAGTCCTTGCCACCATGTACGACGCCCGGACCCTGCACAGCCGGGAAGTCATCACCCGCCTCGTGGAGGCCTTCGGTGACAAAGTCTTTGAGACCGTCATCAAGCGCTCCATCAAGTTCGCCGACGCCACTGTCGCCGCTGAACCAATCACCAGCTATGCCGGTAACCACATCGGCGCCGACGCCTACCGCCGCCTCGCCAAGGAGCTCATTTCGCGCGGCGGCGCGCCGTAGCTTGGGCCGTGGCTGAGTCGGCAACTCCGCTCGCGGTACGCGGTCAGCCGGCCGGCACGGACGACGGCGGGGCCGCACTTGACGGGGGCGCTGCGCCTGTCGCCGGCGATCCCGGCGCGAAGAAGCCGGGTTTCGAAGTCAGGCTGGAGAACTTCACTGGCCCCTTTGACCTGCTGCTGGGGCTGATCGCCAAGCACCAGATGGATATCACCGAGGTGGCACTCGCCACCGTGACCGATGAATTCATCAAGTACATCCGGAACCTGCAGTCGCTGGGGGAGGAGTGGGCCCTGGACGAAGCCAGCGAATTCCTCGTCATCGCCGCCACCCTCCTGGACCTCAAGGCTGCCCGGCTGCTTCCGGCGGGTGAGGTCGAGGATGAGGACGACATCGCGCTGCTGGAGGCCCGGGACCTGCTTTTTGCCAGGCTGCTGCAGTACAAGGCGTTCAAGCAGGTGGCCGCCCTCATGGATGCGACGCTGGAACTTGAGTCCCGGCGGTATCCGCGGCAGGTGGCGCTCGAGGAACACTTCGCGGCCATGCTGCCTGAACTCGTCTGGAAGCACACCCCGCAGCAGTTCGCGTCACTGGCCGAAGCTGCCCTGAAGCCCAAGGCCACGAAACCCACCGAAGTCGGGCTGGCCCACCTGCACGGGAGCCCGGTCAGCGTTCGTGAACAGGCGGAGCTTATCGGGCTCCGCCTGCGGGAAGGCAGGCCGCTGTCATTCAGGGCGCTGATTGCCGATGCCGAATCCACCCTGGTGGTGGTTGCGCGTTTTCTGGCATTGCTGGAGCTCTTCCGCGACCAGGTCGTGGCGTTCGACCAGGTGGCGCCGCTCGGTGACCTGACAGTGCGGTGGACGGCATCCGGCGAATGGAGCAGCGACAAATTGAGCGAAGAATACGAGGATCAGCCGTGAGTAAGTCCCAACAGGAACCTTCGTCCGGCGACGGCACGGACGTCTCCGGGCTTCCGGGCGGAGCGCGGGCCGCCCTGGAGGCCGTGCTGATGGTGCTGGACGAACCGGCGTCGGCCACGGACCTGGCCGCAGGACTGAACCTGACCGTGGAATTGGTGGAGCAGCTGCTGCTGGACCTGCAGCGCGAGTATGACGGCTATACTGTTAAAGCCCCGGATATGGAAATCGCCAGTGACGCTGGCTTCACTTCCAGCCCCCGGGGTTTTGAATTGCGGAATGTTGCCGGAGGCTGGCGCATCTACTCCCGGGCTGAGTTCGCTGACATCGTCGGTGCTTTCGTCCTGGAAGGCCAGACAGCCAGGCTGACGCAGGCAGCACTTGAAACGCTTGCCGTCATTGCCTACCGGCAGCCCGTTTCCAGGGCCAGAGTGTCTGCAATTCGGGGGGTCAATGTCGACTCGGTCGTGCGGACGCTGATCCAGCGCGGACTGATCGAGGATTCCGGAACAGATCCGGAATCGGGGGCAATCCTGTACCGCACGACGTCATATTTCCTTGAACGAATGGGAATCGGCTCGGTGGCTGAGCTGCCCCAGATTTCACAGCACCTTCCGGGGCTGGATGGAATCGATGAGTTTTACGACGCCGGAAGAATGTAGGCAGCTGCCTGCAGAACAGTATCTACCAGAGCAGATTTAATCTGCACGGCTGGCTAGTGTTGTCTTTGGACAACCGGTGCCGGTCAACATAACGAAGGACGGGTCATGACACAGGCGGGACGCCAGGGTTCACCACGTAACAGTTCGGGGCGTAAAGGTCCGGAACGCGATTCAGCGCGTGGCGCAGCGCAAAGCGGCCGTGGAGGCCAGCGCGGCGCCGGCTTCGGAGCCGGCCAGCGCGATTTTTCCAAGGGAGGCGACCGCCCGTTCGGCGACCGTCCCCACAAGGCGCCGAAGCCGCGCGAGGAGCGATTCGTCGATCCCGACGAGTCGCCCGCCGGCAGGTCTTCCGCGGACTGGAAGGCCGGCGCCAAGCCGTCGGCCCGCAAAGCCGGAGCCCGCAAGCCCGGTGCCGGCAAGGCGCCCGGAACGCCTGGAGCCCTGAAACCCAAGCCCCGTGCAGGCGCACCCAAGGCGGCCGCGTCACGCGCCTTCGGCAGCGAACGCTTCGGCCAGAACCTCGGTCCGGTCCGCAAGCCTTCCCGGAAGCGCGGCCCCCGTGGTGACGTTCCCCAGTCGGAAGTCCACGATGCCGACGGCATCCGCCTGCAGAAGGTCATGGCCTCCGCAGGCGTCGCATCACGCCGCGTGTGTGAGGAGATGATCGCCGAAGGCCGCGTGGAAGTCGACGGCAAAGTCGTCACCGAGCTCGGCGTCCGCGTTGATCCCAAGACCGCCGTCATCCACGTGGACGGCCTCCGCATCCAGCTGGACGAAACCATGGTCTACATGGTCTTCAACAAGCCCAAGGGCGTTGTGTCCACCATGGAGGACCCCGACGGCCGCCCCTGCATCAGCGACTTCATTCGCAACAACCAGGGTGAACGCCTCTTCCACGTGGGCCGGCTTGACGTCGCCACCGAAGGGCTCCTGCTGCTGACGAACGACGGCGAATTGGCCAACCGCCTGACGCACCCTTCCTACGAGGTACCCAAGACGTACTTGGTCCAGGTCCGGGGTCCCTTCCCGCAGGGCATCGGCGCGCAGCTGAAGGCCGGCGTTGAACTCGAAGACGGCATCGCCTCCGTGGACTCCTTCCGTCTCGTGGACTCCACTCCGGGCCATGTGCTGATCGAAGTTGTGCTGCACTCCGGCAAGAACCGCATCGTTCGCCGGATGTTCGACGCCGTCGGGTTCCCCGTGCTGCGCCTCGTGCGTGTCAAGGTCGGCCCCATAGGCCTGGGCGACCAGCGCCAGGGAAGCATCCGCAACCTCGGCAGGCAGGAAGTCGGCCACCTGCTGGCATCCGTAGGACTCTAGGGCATGTCGGCATTTCGTAATCACGGCCGCGGGCACTTGAGCGGACCGGTCGTTGTTATCGGCACCGGCCTGCTCGGTACGAGCATCGGCCTTGGCCTCCGCGGCCGCGGCGTGGCCGTCTACCTTTCCGATCCGTCGCCAACCAACCAGGCTGTCGCCGTGGATATCGGCGCCGGCCTGCCCCTGGCGGCGCTGGAAGGGGAACAGCCGGAACTCGTTGTCGTGGCTTCCCCTCCGGACGTGACGGCAGGCGTTGTCGAACGTGCGCTGTCCGACTACCCGGATGCCACCGTGGTGGACATTGCCAGCGTCAAGGCAGACATCCAGAACGAGCTGCGCCGCCGCGGCGTGGACCTGTCCCGGTACGTTGGTACCCACCCCATGGCAGGGCGCGAGAAGTCCGGGCCCGTTGCTGCCCGCGGCGAGCTCTTCACGTCCATGCCCTGGGTGGTGTGTCCGTCGGAGGAAACCTCGGCCGCGGCCCTGCAGACTGCCAGGGCCATTGCCACGGATCTGGGCGCCCTCGTGTCGCAGTTCACTGCTGAGGAACACGACGAAGCCGTGGCCCTGGTCTCCCACCTGCCCCAGGTGATGTCCTCGCTGCTGGCCAGCCGTCTGCAGGGCACACCCCTGCATGCACTGTCCCTGGCCGGCAACGGGCTGCGTGACGTCACCCGGATCGCCGCCAGCGACCCGACGCTGTGGGTGCAGATCCTCGGAGCCAATGCCGGGAAAGTCGTGGAGATTCTTTACGGCGTCAGGGAAGACCTCAACCGGCTGATCGCCACGTTGGAAGACCCGGCAGCACCGGGTGCGCGGTTAGACCTCGCCCAGCTGATGAGCGAAGGCAACGCCGGACAGGCACGGATTCCGGGCAAGCATGGCGGGCCGCCGCAGGCCTACTCATGGCTCACCGTGCTGGTGGATGACAGGCCCGGGCAGATCGCCCGGCTCCTGACGGAGATCGGCGAAATCGGCGTCAATGTCGAGGACCTGCGGCTGGACCACTCGTCCGGCCAGAACGTCGGCATGGTGGAGCTGTCCGTCCTGCCCAACCGGCATGATCTCCTCATTGAAGCCCTCAACGACCGTGGATGGCGGGTATTGCAGTAATGACACAGGAACTTCTAGACACGATGCCGGCGCTCCGACTGGGCAAGCCGCTCGTGGTGGCCATCGACGGACCGTCGGGATCCGGTAAGTCCAGCGTCAGTAAGGAAGTGGCCCGCCGCCTCCATCTCGCCTACTTGGACACTGGCGCCATGTACCGTGCCCTGACCTGGTTTTGCCTGGACCGCGGCACCGACCTTAATGACGCCTCCGCCGTCGAGCTTGCTGCCGAAGACCTGCCGCTGGAGATCAGCACCACGCCGCATGAGGAGTATGTGCGGGTGGACGGCACCGATGTCACGGCAGCCATCCGGGAACCAGAGATCTCCTCGGCCGTCAGCGCCGTGGCCACCACCCTTGGCGCCCGGACCGAGCTCATCCGCCGCCAGCGCTCACTGATCGACAAGCACCACCGCCGCATGGTGGTGGAAGGCAGGGACATCACCACCGTCGTCGTTCCCGGAGCGGAAGTCCGCATGCTGCTCACCGCCAGCGAAGAGGCGCGGCTACGGAGGCGCGGGATCCAGTTGGGCGGCACGCAGACCGCCGAGCAGCTGGCTGCCCAGGTGACCCAACGGGACGCCAAGGACTCGACCGTGGTGAATTTCACGCAGGCAGCCGACGGCGTGGTGATCCTCGATTCGTCCGACCTGGACTTTGAGGAAACCGTGAGCGCAGCACTGCGGATCGTCACCAAGGTGATCAACCATGAGTGAGGCCGCGAAGGATGCGGCACCCGGACTTCCTGCGCGCTGGACCATGGGATGGAGCCGGCCTGTGGGCTGGCTGCTGGACCATGTGGTCTACCGGACCTCCGTCACGGGGCGCTCCAACGTCCCTACCCATGGCCCGGTGATTTTTGCCGGTAACCACATCAGTTACCTGGACGGCCCGGTCATGTTCGGAGCTTCGCCCCGTCCCATGCACATCCTGGTCAAAAGGGAGATGTTCAAGGGGTTCCTGGGACGCGTGCTGCGGGCGTCAGGGCAGCTGCCCGTGGACCGTTCCGGCGACCGGGCCGCGCTGCAGGTCAGCAAGACCCTGCTCGATGCCGGCCGCTGCATCGGGATCCTGCCCGAGGGCAGCCGGGGGAGCGGGAAGGCTGCGGGCATCAGCAACGGTGTCGCATGGCTCGCCCTGAACTCGCAGGCCACCATTGTGCCGGTGGCCATTCTGGGCACGCGGCAGGGCGGCGAGCACCTTGACACGGTTCCCCGCCCCGGCCGGAGGCTTCACGTCGGCTTTGGCCAACCGGTCACTATCAGCCGGAATCCCGGCGAGACCGGGCGTGCTTCAATGGACAGGGCGGCAAAGGAAATCCGCGCTGCCCTGGCGAGCCACGTCCAAGACACGATTCATCTCAGCGGGCAGGCCCTACCTTCCGCGGATTTCCCCCACGAACGTACAGACGCAGTAGCCGGGTCGCCGGCAGATCACCACTAAGGAAAGTGCAATGAGCGATACGACTCAAACTTCCGGCCGCTCCGGCGCCGGCGAAGACGAATACACGCCCACCGGCACCGACCAGGTGGCTGAGCATCTCGCAGCCCTGGACGATGAGGAGGCAGAGCTCCGCGCGGCCTCGCTCCGGGCGGGACTGGATGACTACGAACTCGACGAGGAAGATGCCGCCCTCCTCAGCGGCCGCTACGAGGACGAGGACCTGGAAGGCCCGGTCAAGCTGGACCCCGTCCTGGCGATCATCGGGCGCCCCAACGTGGGCAAGTCCACACTGGTTAACCGCATCCTGGGCCGCCGCGAGGCTGTCGTGGAGGACACCCCCGGCGTGACCCGCGACCGTGTGATGTACTCCGCCCACTGGAACGGGCGCAATTTCACCGTTGTGGATACCGGTGGGTGGGAGCATGACGCGCGCGGTATCCACGCCCGGGTGGCGGAGCAGGCGGAAATGGCCGTGGAGCTTGCTGACGCCGTGCTGTTCGTTGTCGACTCCGCCGTGGGCGCAACCGCCACGGACGAAGGCGTCATGAAGATGCTGCGCAAGAGCAAGAAGCCCGTCATCATGGTGGCCAACAAAGTCGATGACTTTGCGCAGGAAGCGGACTCCGCCACCCTGTGGGGCCTCGGCTTTGGCGAGCCATACCCCGTCTCGGCCCTTCACGGCCGCGGTGTTGCGGACCTCCTGGACCACGTCATGGACACGCTTCCGGAGTTCTCCACCATTGAGGGACTCGAGCGCTCCGGCGGCCCCCGCCGGGTGGCACTGATCGGCAGGCCCAATGTGGGCAAGTCATCCCTGCTGAACAAGCTCGCCGGCTCGGAGCGCGTGGTGGTGGACAACACCGCCGGCACCACCCGGGACCCGGTGGATGAATTCATTGAGCTCGGCGGGCGCACCTGGCGCTTCGTCGACACCGCAGGGATCCGGCGGCGCCAGCACATGGCGCAGGGCGCCGACTTCTACGCCTCCCTGCGGACGCAAAGCGCACTCGAAAAGGCGGAGGTCGCCGTCGTACTCCTGGCCGTGGACGAGGTGCTGAGCGAGCAGGATGTCCGCATCCTGCAGCTGGCCATCGAATCGGGACGGGCCCTGGTGCTCGCGTTCAACAAGTGGGACCTCCTCGACGACGAGCGCCGCCGGTATCTTGAACGCGAAATCGAGCAGGACCTGGCACACGTTGAATGGGCGCCGCGCGTCAACATCTCGGCTAAGACCGGCTGGCACAAGGACCGCCTCGTGCCCGCACTGGATCTGGCGCTCGAGAACTGGGACAAGCGCATCCCGACCGGCCGGCTCAACGCCTTCCTGGGCGAGCTCGTGGCCGCACACCCACACCCTGTCCGCGGCGGCAAGCAGCCCAGGATCCTCTTCGGCACGCAGGCCTCCAGCCGCCCGCCGAAGTTCGTCCTCTTCACCACCGGCTTCCTGGACCCGGGTTACCGCCGGTTCATCACCCGGCGGCTGCGTGAAACGTTCGGCTTCGAAGGAACACCCATTGAAGTCAATATGCGTGTCCGGGAAAAACGCGGCAAGAAGCGTTAATTAGGACACACCGGGCCTGTGGCGGACGAAAATGTCACGGGCACCCTCCGGAATCGTGTAAGCTTTTGGAGGTGGTTCGGCCGGACTGCTTAGATGAAATTCTTCTGAAGTTCATTGAAGCGGAGAACGGCAGAACTGACGGGCTGTAGCGCAGCTTGGTAGCGCACTTGACTGGGGGTCAAGGGGTCGCAGGTTCAAATCCTGTCAGCCCGACCAAAGAAACCGCAGGTCAGAGGCCGTCTTCGGAGAAATCCGGAGGCGGCCTTTTCTGCTTAACGGGCACAATGGGCGCAGCTGGCGCCAAAGACGCGGCTTCAAATGCGTGGAGCCCGGAACGCGGGTCTGAACATCGACCTCGCCGACTAACGGTCCAGCAGATTTTTCCTGCCCCGATCACCCGGGCGGCTGCTACTTGAGGAACCGGGACGTTCGGCGGTCAGCCAGGACCTTGCCCTTGGTCTGGCAGGTGGGGCAGTACTGGAGTGCGGTGTCCGCGAAGGACACTTGGCGGACGGTGTCACCGCAGACCGGGCACGGCAGTCCGGTGCGGCCGTGGACTCTCATGCCGCCCCGCTTCGTATCCTTCAGGTCGCTGGGCGCCTTGCCCGCTGCTTCCTTCACGGCCGCTCCGAGAACGCTGTGGATGGCCTCGTACAGGGCACGCACGCTCTCTTCGTCCAACGAATCGGCCATGGCGTAGGGCGAGATCTTTGCCGCATGGAGGATTTCATCGCTGTACGCGTTTCCTATCCCGGCAATCACGCTCTGGCTTCGCAGCACACCCTTGACCTGGTGGGGGTTGGCGGCCAGGATTCCGGCGAACATCGCAAGGCTGAACCCTGGGTCCAGCGGATCCGGGCCAAGGGCCGCGATTCCCGGCACCTCAAGGGGATCGGTGACCACGTAGACTGCAAGGCTCTTCTTGGTGCCTGCTTCGGTCAGGTCTATGCCGATATGGAGGCCGTCGTTGCCGGCGAATGCCAACCTCGCCGCAATGGGGCTCTTGCCGGGCCGGAGCGGAGCCGTGGAGGGCGCCTCCGTGTAGCGCACCCAACCGGCCCGGGCGAGATGGAAGACGAAGTGCAGGCCGTCGGCGTCTATGCTCACGAACTTGCCGAAGCGCCGCACGCCCGTGACAGTGCGGCCTTCGAGGGCCGTATAGGGGGGATCAGCCGTCTTGAGTACGGCCACGGAGAGGACCTGAAGCTTCGTCAGCACGGTGCCTTCAAGGTGCGTGCCAAGAAAGGAACTCAGACCGGCCACTTCGGGTAGTTCTGGCATGCCCCCCACTGTGGCACAACGCGGCAGGCGTGTCAGCGCCCGAGCCCGGATGATGTGGTTTCGGTGCCGTCTCGAGCCTGCACCATGTGCCTATACTTTCAGCGGTGGCTTGTTCCCTACGCCTCCGTTGACATTGGTGATTGACCCGATGAAAGGCCCCTGATGAGCAACATTCCCTCTGAGCTGTCCTACACCGCGGAACACGAATGGGTGTCCGCGCCGAACGCCGACGGTGTGGTCCGGATCGGGATCACTGACTTTGCCCAGGACGCCCTCGGGGACGTCGTGTACGCCCAGATGCCCGAAATTGGAACGGCGGTGACGGCGAATGATGTCATTGGCGAGGTTGAGTCCACCAAGAGCGTCAGCGATATCTACGCCCCGGTAACCGGTGAAATCGTGGCCCGGAACGAGGCCCTGGACAGCGATTCAGCCCTCATCAACTCCGATCCCTACGGAGAGGGCTGGCTCATCGAGGTCAAGCTTGCGGAACCTGACGCAGTGGACTCCCTGCTCAGTGCATCGGAGTACGAACAACAGGTAGGCTAAAGCTAGCTGTTCGCGCTAAGCCGGGCCCTGTATCCAATACCGGTATCCAATACTGGTATCCAGTGCTGGTTTCCAGTCTTGGGGTCCAAAGGCCCGGCCGGCGCACGGCAAACCGGAGGTGCCACGCATTTCCGGACGGTACGCGTTGATTGCAGGGGGACATCTGCAACGAAGGAGGAGGAATCCATGGTTGGCGGCGAACAGAACCACACCGGCGGTGATTACGGCACGGACGTGGGCAGGGCCTCGGAGACAACCTCGATCAACCTCACTCCGGTCCGCGACGAGCCGACGATCGTGCCCAAGCTTTCTCCGGAGGAGCGGACGGCCGTGGAGGCTTTGCCCGCCGGCTCAGCATTGCTGGTAGCACACAGCGGCCCCAACTCGGGCGCCCGTTTCTTGCTCGACTCCGACGTCACCACCGCCGGGCGGCACCCGGATGCAGACATATTTCTTGACGACGTGACCGTCTCGCGCCGGCATGTCGAATTCCGCCGCACTCCCCGCAGCTTCGAAGTCGTGGACACCGGCAGCCTCAACGGCACGTACGTCAACCATGACCGCGTGGACAGCGTGGAGCTGAAGTCCGGAAACGAAGTCCAGATCGGCAAGTTCCGACTCACCTTCTACCTGAGCCCTGCCCGCGCAGCAGGACGCGCCTGATTCGGAGCGGCTGCCTGTGGCAATGGCACAACCGGAGCGCCGTGGGCCCCTGGTCCTGAACATCGGGGAGGTCCTCGCTCAGTTGAGCGACGATTTCCCGAGCATGACGGCGTCTAAAATCAGGTTCCTTGAGGAAAAAGGACTTATCAATCCCCGGCGCACGCCGGCAGGCTACCGGCAGTATTCCGACAGTGACGTCGAGCGTCTCCGGTTTGTCCTGTCACTCCAGCGCGACCAGTACCTGCCGCTGAAGGTGATCAAGGATTATCTTGATGCCATCGACCGGGGAGAGCGTCCGGACAACCTTCCGCCCGGCGTGACTGTCTCTCCGCGCATCGTTTCCGATGAGCTGGCGGCTGAACTGCAGAACAAGTCGCGCAAGCTCAGCGAGGAACAGCTGCGGGCGGAGTCCGGCGCGAGCGTGCAGCTTCTGCAGTCGTTGCTCAGTTTCGGGCTGATCGGTCATTTGAACGGCATGTTCGATGAGCACGCCCTGCAGGTGGCGCGCGCCTGCGTGCAGCTGGAGGGCCACGGACTGGAACCCCGCCATCTGCGGCCCTTCCAGGCGGCTGCTGAGCGGGAGTTCGGGCTGGTGGAAAGGGCCGTTGCAACGCTGACGTCCCGGAAGGATGCAGCCTCGCAGGCCAGGGCCGCAGAGGCGGCCCGGGAAATCAGCGACCTTTGCCTGACCCTGCACCGGGCTCTGGTCCAGGACCGTATTTCACGGATGGAGATCTGATGATCGAAGTCGAGATTGTGGGCGTCCGGATCGAGCTGCCCTCCAACCAGCCCCTGGTGCTCCTGAGGGAGATCCACGGGGAGCGCCACGTGCCCATCTGGATCGGCACGCCGGAAGCCAGCGCGATCGCCTTGGCGCAGCAGGGCGTGGTACCGCCGCGCCCCATGACGCATGACCTTTTGGTGGATGTCGTGGAGACGCTTGGACATGCGGTGGTGAGCGTGAACATCGTGGCCGTGGAAGACAACATCTTCTACGGGCAACTCCAGTTCGATAACGGCGCCACCGTTAGTTCCAGAGCGTCGGATGCCCTGGCCATCGCCCTGCGCGCGAAATGCCGGATCTGGTGCGCGGATTCTGTGATGGATGAGGCCGGAGTGCGGATCACCGAACACGACGAGGGGGAGGACACAGAGCAGGGCCCCACGGTGGACGAAGAAAGTGAATTGCGCCAGTTCCGTGAGTTCCTGGATGACGTGGAGCCGGAAGACTTCGACGGCTAAGGTCACGTTAAGGTTAAAGTTCAGGCTGAAAGTTTCGACACGCCCTTTCAATGACCTGAACATCTTTGACCTTGGGCCCTGGCAGGCCTAACGTCGAAGGTACCAAGTTCCCATTGCGTACAACAGCCGCGCAGGTCACACTGGAAAGTGCTACTCCGGCGGAATTACATGCATGAGTTTCATTTTGACTCCCATGCGTGCAGTGCTGTTGCAGCAAGTTCCCCAGGGGAGCTCATGACAAGGAGGATCCACGTGAGTCCGAAAGGCGAAGCAGGCGAGCTGAAGCAGCCCTCAACGGCCGGCGTAGCTGTGCCCGCAAGCGGTGCTCAGGGCCTTCTCTTCACTGAGGACCTCCCAGTCTTGGACGAGGACGCAGGCTACCGCGGTCCAACGGCCTGCAAAGCGGCCGGCATAACGTACCGCCAACTGGATTACTGGGCCCGGACGGGCCTGGTTGAACCGGCTGTCCGCGGCGCCGCCGGCTCCGGTTCGCAGCGGCTGTACGGCTTCCGCGACATTTTGGTCCTGAAGGTGGTCAAGCGGCTGCTTGATACAGGTGTTTCCCTCCAGCAGATCCGTTCGGCCGTGGAACACCTGCGTGAGCGCGGCGTCGAAGACCTCGCACAGATCACCCTTATGAGCGATGGCGCCAGCGTGTATGAATGTACGTCCGCCGATGAGGTCATCGACCTTGTCCAGGGCGGACAGGGTGTATTCGGCATCGCTGTGGGCCGCGTATGGCGCGAAGTTGAAGGGAGCCTCGCGTCCCTGCCCAGCGAACATGCCAGCGACCAGACCTTTCCCGATGATGAGCTGAGCAAGCGCCGGGCCGCCCGCAAGACCGGCTAAGTCCGGACACCTTCCTGGGCATCCAGAGGATTTATGGCTCCAGAAGATTAAGAGCGAAGGCCGCCTCCCTGTCGGGGGGGCGGCCTTCGCTCTCTCGGGCGCGCGTGGCTCAGCGGTTGCTGCGGCTGCGGCTCGCCCGGCCGGCCGACATCAGGTTGCCCAGGAGTGCGTCGAAGAGTCCCGCGGCTGACTTGGCGGAGTCGCCGGGCCAGTGGTGGATGGAATGCGCGGCGCCCTGGATCTGCTGCCAGTTTGCCTGTTCCGGAATGTGGGGCGTCAGCAGGAGGTCACCGAACATCGACTGCATCTCGGCCAGGCGGAACGCGTGCTCGGAAGACCCGCTTCGGACCCGGTTGGCGACGATGCCTGCAGGGGACAGATTGGGGGCGAATTCCTGGCGGAACAGCTGGATTGCCCGCATGGTGCGCTCAGTCCCTGCCACGGAGAACAGGCCGGGCTCGGCCACCAGGGCTACCTTGGTGCTGGCGGACCAGGCCATGCGGGTCAGTCCATTCAGGGACGGAGGGCAGTCCACCAGGACGAGCTCGTACTTCTCCGCACCTGCCAAAACGGCGGAGAGCCGGCGGAGATCCCGCTTGCCGAGGTCGGGGCGATCATACACGCCGGTGTAGGCGGAGCCCACGGCAACGTCCAGGACGGCGGGACCCGAGCCGTTACTTTGTACACGCTCGGTCCACCCGCTGGAAACGACATTCTCCGGAAGCCGGGCCTTGCGGGGATTCTTGAGCATCCGGCCGATATCCAGCTTGTCACTCGGCTGCACTCCCAGGGCAGTGCTGGCGTCGGCATGGGGATCCAGATCCACAACGAGGGTGGGGATGCCGGCGGCCAGTGCCGCAGACGCCAATCCGGTTGTGACGGATGTCTTGCCGACACCGCCTTTGAGGCTGCTGATGCTGACTACTTGCACTTGAAAACCAATACCTAACGCCGGTTGCCGTGTTGGGGTAGTTGATGTTCCGGTACTGCCGGAACAGGGGGACAGGCTTCGCCGCCCCATTCATCATATGTGGAGCCGGCGCCTAATCCCTTCTTATCGGGTCCGGGCATGGCTCGCCGGGCGGCTCTTCCGGGTCAGGGCCGGGGAGGGAATGAATGTGGCTGCGAAATGACGGATAATTCTGTGACGGTCAACACAATGATTTGTGTTTCACGGCACGCGTCTTACACACTGTGACCACTTACCGATACACCCGCGATGATGCAGGAGCAGCATGTTTTCCAAGATTCTGGTGGCCAACCGCGGTGAAATCGCAATCCGCGCGTTCCGCGCCGGCTACGAGCTGGGCGCCAAGACAGTCGCCGTGTTCCCCAACGAGGACCGTAACTCGATCCACCGCCAGAAAGCCGACGAGGCGTATCTGATTGGCGAGGAAGGCCACCCCGTCCGGGCCTACCTGGACGTTGACGAGGTGGTGCGGGTAGCTAAGGAAGCCGGCGCGGATGCCATTTACCCCGGCTACGGCTTCCTTTCCGAAAATCCCGACCTTGCGCGGGCAGCCAAGGCTGCCGGCATCACCTTCGTCGGGCCGCCCGCCGAGGTCCTCGAGCTCGCCGGCAACAAAGTCGCCGCGCTGGAGGCTGCCCGCAAGGCCGGCGTCCCCGTGCTGAAGTCCAGTGCCCCCTCGAAGGACCTCGATGAGCTGATCGCCGCTGCCGACGAGATCGGCTTCCCGATCTTCGCCAAGGCCGTGGCCGGCGGCGGCGGACGCGGCATGCGCCGCGTTGATACCCGCGAAGCGCTGCCCGAGGCGCTGCAGTCCGCAATGCGCGAGGCTGACGCAGCGTTCGGTGACCCGACCATGTTCCTTGAGCAGGCCGTGCTCCGTCCGCGGCACATCGAGGTGCAGATCCTGGCCGACGCCGAGGGCAACGTCATGCACCTCTTCGAGCGTGACTGTTCCATCCAGCGGCGCCACCAGAAGGTTATCGAGATCGCTCCGGCCCCTAACCTGGACGAAGGCATCCGGCAGGCCCTGTACCGCGACGCCGTGAAGTTCGCCAAGGCCCTCAACTACGTCAACGCAGGAACCGTCGAGTTCCTCGTGGACACCGTAGGGGAGCGCGCCGGGCAGCACGTCTTCATCGAAATGAACCCCCGCATCCAGGTGGAGCACACGGTCACCGAGGAGGTCACCGACGTCGACCTCGTCCAGGCGCAGATGCGGATTGCCTCCGGCGAAACCCTGGCCGACTTGGGCCTTTCCCAGGAGACCGTGTTCCTCAAGGGCGCGGCCCTGCAGTGCCGCATCACCACCGAGGACCCGGCCAACGGCTTCCGCCCCGACGTCGGAAAGATCACCGGCTACCGTTCGGCCGGCGGCGCCGGCGTAAGGCTCGACGGCGGAACGGTTTACTCGGGTGCCGAAATCAGCCCCCACTTTGACTCGATGCTCGTCAAGCTCACCTGCCGCGGCAGGGATTATCCGGCCGCTGTGGCAAGGGCTCGCCGTGCCCTTGCCGAGTTCCGCATCCGTGGCGTGTCCACCAACATTTCCTTCCTGCAGGCCGTGCTCGACGACGCCGACTTCATCGCGGGCGACGTCGCCACGTCCTTTATCGACGAGCGCCCACAGCTGCTGAAGGCCCGTGTCTCGGCCGACCGCGGCACCAAGCTGCTGACATGGCTGGCTGAGGTCACCGTCAACAAGCCCAATGGTGAACTCACGGTCCACACTGACCCGGCCGATAAGCTGCCGGCCGTGCGGGAAAGCGAACTGCAGCCGGGCTCGCGCCAGCGGCTGCAGGAGCTGGGGCCGGAAGGCTTTGCCCGGGCCCTTCGCGAGCAGACTGCTGTCGCGGTCACCGACACGACGTTCCGCGATGCCCACCAGTCCCTGCTGGCCACCCGCGTCCGCACCCGGGACCTGGTGGCTGCCGGTCCTGCTGTTTCCTCGCTGCTTCCCGGCCTGCTCTCCGTCGAGGCCTGGGGCGGTGCCACCTACGACGTCGCACTGCGGTTCCTGGGTGAGGATCCCTGGGACCGTCTGGCGGCGCTGCGGAAGGCACTGCCGAACATCTGCCTGCAGATGCTGCTCCGTGGCCGGAACACCGTGGGCTACACCCCGTACCCGGAAGAGGTGACCGAGGCGTTCGTCAACGAGGCGGCGGCTACCGGCATCGACATCTTCCGGATCTTCGATGCCCTGAACGACGTCAACCAGATGGCGCCGGCCATCCGTGCCGTCCGTGCCACCGGCACCGCCGTGGCCGAGGTTGCACTCTGCTACACGGGTGACCTGCTCGACCCGGAGGAAAACCTCTACACGCTGGACTACTACCTGGAGCTGGCGCAGAAGATCGTCGACGCCGGCGCCCACATCCTCGCCATCAAGGACATGGCGGGGCTGCTGCGGCCGGCCGCCGCCGCCAAACTGGTCCGTGCCCTCCGGGAAAGGTTCGACCTCCCCGTCCACCTCCACACCCACGACACTGTTGGCGGGCAGCTCGCAACGCTCCTCGCCGCGGTTGACGCCGGCGTGGATGCCGTGGACGTCGCATCGGCCTCCCTCGCCGGAACAACCAGCCAGCCCTCAGCGTCAGCACTGGTCGCGGCGCTGGCGCACACGGAGCGGGACACCGGGCTCAGCCTCGCCAACGTCAGCTCGCTGGAACCGTACTGGGAAGCAGTGCGGAGGGTCTACGCCCCGTTCGAGTCCGGACTGCCGGGACCCACAGGCCGGGTCTACCAGCACGAAATCCCGGGCGGCCAGCTCTCCAACCTCCGGCAGCAGGCCATGGCACTCGGCCTGGGCGAACGGTTCGAAGCCATCGAGGACATGTACACCGCCGCGGACCGCATTCTGGGTCGCCTCGTGAAGGTTACGCCTTCCTCGAAGGTGGTGGGGGATCTCGCCCTGCACCTGGTGGGTCTGAACGCCGACCCCGCCGATTTCAATGAGAACCCGCAGAACTACGACATCCCGGACTCGGTGATTGGCTTCCTGTCCGGCGAGCTCGGTGACCCGCCTGGCGGCTGGCCTGAGCCGTTCCGCACCAAGGCGCTGCAGGGCCGCAAGATCAAGGTCCGCGACGCCGAGCTCAGCGCCGAAGACAGCGCTGCGCTTCGCGGGGATTCGAAGACCCGGCAGCAGACGCTGAACCGCCTGCTCTTCGCCGGCCCCACCAAGGACTACCTGAAGAGCGTGGAGACGTACGGCAACGTTTCCGTCCTGGACACCCGCGACTACCTCTACGGGCTGCAGCGTGGCCAGGAGCACGTGATCCAGCTGGAGAAGGGTGTCCGGCTCATCGCCTCGCTGGAGGCCGTCTCGGAGCCGGACGAGAAGGGCATGCGCTCCGTCATGTGCACGCTCAACGGCCAGTCCCGTCCTGTCTCGGTCCGTGACAAGTCTGTGGTCAGCAACGTCAAGACAGCCGAGAAGGCCGACCCGGCGCAGCCGGGACAGGTCGCTGCACCCTTCGCAGGCGCTGTCACGGTGACGGCCAAGGTTGGCGACACGGTCAAGGCCGGCGACACCGTTGCCACCATCGAGGCCATGAAGATGGAAGCATCCATCACGACGCCGGTGGGCGGCAAAGTCACGCGGATCGCCATTTCCTCTGTGGAACAGGTCCAGGGCGGAGACCTGCTGCTCGTTGTTGAGTAGATGACTGTTGAATAGCTGACTGGACGTCCACGCCCGCCCTGCGCGTATGGTAGAAGCCAGAAAAAGGTTGTGGGGACGGCGAAAGCCGCCCCCACAGCCATTTCAGCCAGAACCATAAAGAGCGGAAGCCATGACGCAGACCGATACGCCTAAACCCGGGCCGCCACCGAACCGCGCCCCAATGGTTGCCGCTCCGGCGGAAGCCGGTGAAAAAGCCGGCGGAGTTTCTCCGGCCGAAGCTGGCGGCATGGCATCGTCTGGAGACTCGTCCGGAGACATCAGCGTTGTGACCGTTTCCGACGCACAGGACCGCACGTCGGCCGGCTCGCTCTCGGCACTCAGGGCGGTGCCGCACCCGGGCGCCGTGCCTGCAGGTCTGCCGGTAGCTACGGTGGGCATGGTTGGCGTCGATGCAGCGGGCCGAGCCGCCCCAGAGACAGGCGCGCCAGAGACAGCCGCGCCAGACACGGCTGCATTGGACACCGCTGCGTTGGACACCGTCGAGGCAGCCACAGCCACAGCCGAAGCTGAAGAAGAATCAGACACGACCGAAACGGCCGAAGCAGCGGCGGTAAACGCGGAGAACCACGGGGGGCGGCGTGAACGCCCCGAGGGTCCCGAGCCGGCCGCTGCGCTGACCGCCGACCGCCTGCTGAACAAAGCAGCCGCAGCACCCGTTGCCGGCTGGCGCCGCTGGTTGTACACGGTCACTTTTGGCTATGTGAACCTGGGCGATTCGGACCGGATCCGTATCCAGCGGGCCATGGAGCACCGAATCGCCATGCGCCTGGGGGAGCGCACCCGCTACGTCCCTGTACTTTCACGCAAGGGCGGGGTGGGCAAGACCACCGTCACCACCCTGCTGGGGATGGTCCTCGCAGACCTGCGCGAAGACCGCGTGATCGCCATGGACGCCAACCCTGACCGCGGAACACTGTCAGACCGTTCCCCCGGGCGGGCGGATTTCACGGCGCGCCAGCTGGTCAAGGACCGGTTCACGGTCGACTCGTTCGCGCAGTTGTCCAACTACACAGCCCGGGACGGCTCACGGCTGGATGTTTTGGCCTCCGACACCGATCCCATGGTGGCCCACGCCTTCGATGACGCGGACTACCGGGCAGTCACCGATATTCTTGGGCGCTACTACTCGATCGTCCTGACGGACTCGGGGACCGGCATGGTCCATTCCGTCATGAAAGGCACCCTCGAAAAGGCCGACGCCGTGGTCCTCGTGTCCGGTGGCAGCGTCGATGAGGCCAGGCTCGCTTCGGAAACGCTGTCCTGGCTGGAAGCCCACGGGCGCCAGGACCTGGTGGCCAAAGCAACCGTAGTCATCAACATGGCCGCCGGGGACCGTACGCTGGTGAACATTGACGAAATCGAGCAACACTTCCTGTCCCGGGTCAAGAATGTAGTGCGGATTCCCCACGACCGGCACCTGGCCGAGGGATCGCGCATCCAGCTGAGCCAGCTCAAGCCCGCCACACGCAGTGCTGCCGTGGAGCTGGCGGCCCTGGTGATAGAGGAACTTCAGCAGGCCTGATCCAGCCAGGTGTGCAGGCCAGGCACAAGCGCAAAAAGCCCCGCCGTTTCTGAAAGTTCAGTTTCCGGCGGGGCTTTTGCCTTTGATGCGGTCGGGACGGTTAGGTTGTCGGCGCGGGTTTGGGCGCGGCGTACATCTCCTCGATCACCGTCTCGAAATCCTTGATAACCTGGGCCCGCTTGACCTTCATGGAGGGGGTCAGGTGGCCGGAGGCTTCGGTGAAGTCGCTGGGAACGATCCTGAACGACTTGATAGCCTCTGCCTGCGAGACGGACTGGTTCGCGTGGTTGATCAGCTCCTGCACGGCCGCCCTGACCGTCTCGTTGTCGGCAGCCTCGGCTACGGTGGTTTCCGCCGGCAGGTTGTGGCGCTGCAGCCACCCGGGAAGTGCTTCCTCGTCGAGGGTGACCAGTGCACCGATGAAGGGGCGGTTGTCGCCCACTACGAGCACCTGCGATACCAGGGCGTCTGCCCTGATCTGGTCCTCCAGCAAAGCGGGAACGACATTCTTGCCCCCGGCGGTCACAATGATTTCCTTCTTGCGGCCGGTGATCGTGAGGAAGCCGTCGGCGTCGAGCTGGCCGATGTCTCCGGTGCGGAACCATCCGTCGGCGAACGCCTCGGCGGCCAGGTCCTCGCGCTTGTAGTAGCCCCGCATGACGCAGACGCCCTTGACGAGGATCTCACCGTCGTCGGCGATTTTCACGGTGTTTCCGGGCAGCGGCGCGCCGACCGTGCCGATCTTGATCCGCTCGGGAGTGTTCACGCTGACGGGGGCCGTGGTCTCGGTCAGGCCGTAGCCCTCCAGGATCTGCAATCCAATGCCCTGGAAAAAGTGGCCAAGCCGCTCACCCAGCGGCCCGCCGCCGGAGACAGCGTGCGCCACCTGGCCGCCCATGGCCGCGCGCAGCTTTCCGTAAACGAGTTTGTCGAAGATGGCGTGCCGGACTTTCAGGCCCAGTCCTATCTTGCCTTCCTGGCGGGCCCGGGAATAAGCAATGGCTGTGTCCGCGGCCTTGTGGAAGATCGCGCCCTTGCCGCCGTCCTCCGCCTTGGTGAGCGCCGAGTTGTAGACCTTCTCGAACACGCGCGGCACGGCGAGCAGGAACGTGGGCTTGTAGCTCTGCAGATCCGGGAGGAGGTGCTTGATGTCCGGAGTGTGGGCCACGGTGGAGCCTGCGGCCACCGCAAGAACCGAGATGAACCGCGCGAAGACGTGCGCCAGCGGGAGGAACATGATGGTTCGGGCCTGCTCGTTGACTATCTGGCGCAGCGAGGTAGCGAGGGCGTTCTCCGAAAGCTCCACGAAGTTGCCGTGTGTCAGTTCGCAGCCCTTGGGGCGCCCCGTCGTACCCGAGGTGTAGATGATCGTGGCGGTGTCGTTGAGCTTCGCGGCGTGCCGCCGAGACTCCAGGTCGGCGTCGCTGATGTCCTTTCCGGCCTCCCGGAGGGCCTCGAGGCCGCCGCCTTCGAGCTGCCAGACATGTGTGAGGGCGGTGAGCCCCTCGGAGGTGGCGGCCTGCCTGATGACGTTCTCGTGGTGGCCCGTCTCGCCGAAGGCAGCCACCGCGCCCGAGTCACCGAGGTTCCACGCGACCTGGGATGGAGATGACGTCTCGTAGATGGGAACCGACACGCCGCCGGCGAACCAGACGGCGAAGTCGACCAGCGCCCACTCATAGCGCGTCCGGGACATAATCCCCACCCGGTCTCCGGCTTCCACGCCGCTGGCCATAAGTCCCTTGGCCAGGGCGGAGACGTCCGCCAGGAAATCAGTGGCAACAATGTCCTGCCACTGACCGGCGGCATCCAGCCGGGAAAACAGCGCCGGATTCGACGCCTTGGCCGCCTGGCGCACCAGGAGGTCCGTGATGTTGGTGTCCGGGGGGACGCTGACCAGGGGCGGAACACTGAATTCGCGCACAATAGCTCCTCTGATATCCGTAGACCGCTGCGGTTAGTCCTAACCTTAGTACCCGTCTATCAAGGACCGGGGACCTAGTGGTTACTCGTCAGTAACTTTACGTGACCGATGAGGTCCAGCCAAGAATCCATGTGCAGCCATAGGCTCGACTCGGGCACCTAGAATGGGGGATTATGCAGCCTTTCCCGTCGAGCGAACAGTCCGGACCCGCCAGCACCACGCGACGGTCCCGGCCGCGGGCATGGCGGCGCGGTTCGGTCGGCCACCAGGGCGGTGGCGCACCTTACCGGACGCTCCGGCAGTATCTTCGCCCCGCGGGCACTGGTCTCGCCATAGGCATCGACATTGGCGGTACCAAAGTTGCAGCCGGCGTGGTTGATGCAGAGGGACGGATTCTCAACGAAGCCAGACGCTCAACTCCCGGCAGCGATCCCCGTGCCGTCGAGCGGGTGATCGTGGAGCTCGTCGAGGAGCTCAGCCGTGGAGCACGCATCAGGTCGGTGGGCATAGGCGCCGCCGGCTGGATGGATCTCGACGGCGGAACGGTCCTGTTCAGCCCCCATCTGGCATGGCGCAACGAACCCCTCAGGGACAACCTGGAGCGATTGCTTCGCCGCCCCGTGATGCTGGTCAACGATGCCGACGCAGCCGCCTGGGCTGAGTGGCGGTTTGGTGCCGGCCAGGGACAGAACCGCCTGGTGTGCATCACGCTCGGAACGGGGATCGGCGGGGCAATGGTGATGGACGGCCGCGTCGAGCGGGGCCGCTTTGGTGTTGCGGGCGAATTTGGCCACCAGATCATCATGCCCGGCGGCCACCGCTGCGAATGCGGCAACCGCGGCTGTTGGGAACAGTACGCGTCCGGCAACGCCCTCGGCCGCGAGGCCCGCGAGCTTGCGCTGGCGAACTCTCCGGTGGCTCAGGAACTCCTCAAGGCTGTCGATGGGCACGCTGACCGCATCACGGGAGCCACTGTCACGGAACTGGCCATCTCTGGGGACGCAGCCTCCAGGGAACTCCTGGAAGACGTGGGCGACTGGCTGGGGCTCGGGCTGGCGAACCTGGCCGCGGCCCTGGATCCCGGGAAATTCGTGATCGGCGGTGGGCTCTGCGCCGCAGGTGAGCTCCTCGTGGCGCCTGCCCGGAAGGCCTTTGCCCGGAACCTCACGGGCCGAGGATTCCGGCCTGCCGCGGAAATCGCCCTGGCTGACCTTGGACCGCATGCCGGACTCATCGGCGCGGCGGACCTGTCACGGGTCGGCAGCCGCACGGCCAACTGACTCACGCTGGCCGCTAAGGTGCTCGCGCCCCTAGACGCGGGCGCCGTCGTCGTTTTCGTCCTTCTCCTGGGGCAGCTTCATGATGAGGTAAACCACCGCGCCCACGAAGCTGACCACCATGCCAAGGATCGCCAGCAGCGGAGCCGAGCGCCAGAACATCGCCGACAGCACCAGCGCCACGGGGGCACCCACCGCCCCCAGCCAGGCGAGCATGGTCAGCGGATCGATGCCGGCCAGGCTGGGCGGATCCTCGGGCACAAATGCGTCGTCCTCGTCATCCACCTCATAGTCGCGCGGACCCTCCGGCGTGGCGGTTTCGTCAGACCCGGCGGTTTCTGCGGCGCGCTGCCGGGCTGCCGCGCGTTCCGCCGCTGACAATTCGATGGGCGCACCTGCACGGGGAGCCAGCCCCAGTGGATCAAAGTCACTGAACTGCTTGGCGGTCCCCCCGGCGGCAGTGCCGGCGGCAGTGTCGGCGGCAGCGCCGGACACGGTGCCGTCTGCTGCGGGAGGATTCGTGACGCCGTCGCGAGGGTCTTTCCCGCCGTGAGGGTCAGTCGCTTCGTTGGGGGCGCCCAGGCCCGGATCGGTGCGGTTGCCGGCAGTCGGCTTGGCGGTGCCGCCGGTGGTGTCTCCTTCGAGCCTGGCCACCAGGTCAAGCCAGACGGCGTCGTCCTGGTTTGCGCTGGGGTCGGACGAATTTGAATCGGGCCTATTCATTGGGATCGCCCTTCTGGCTGGCTGTCGCGGACTGGTCTGGACCGGGGCGGGTCTCCGCAAGGATGTCACGGATGAAGTCCAGCGAGCCGCTGAAGATTTGCCCGGCGTCGTTATCGAGGGTGGCTACATGGTAGCTGTTCTCCAGCATGGTCAGCTCCAGAGGCGCCTGCGTCAGGCCACGGCGGAGCGCAACGATGCTCGAGTCGGAAACGACGTGGTCCACGGTGGAGCGGAAAACGCGGACGGGCGCGGTCACCCGCGGCAGCAGCAGCCGGGTGGCCCTGAACAATTTGTTCAACTCGTGCGCTGCGGCCACCGGCGTGCGGTCATAGGCGCCTTCGTTGACATCCGGCTTGAGGATGTCGTTGCCGATGGCCGGCGTGCTCTTGAGTACGAGTTTGAGGATGCCGGCCAATGGCGCGCGGGGATCGTCGATGACCAGCGCGGGGTTGACCAGGACGGTACCGGCCAGGGGACGTGTGGCGGCGATGCGCAGGGCAAGGGCGCCGCCCATGGAGATGCCTGCCGAAAAAACCACATCACACTCGGCTTCGAGTTCCAGATATGCGCTATCCATGGCATCGTGCCAGTCTGTCCACCGGGTGCGTGCCAGTTCCTGCCATGAGGTCCCGTGGCCCGGAAGAAGAGGCATGCGCACGGCGAAGCCCTCGGCGGCAAACGCCATGGCCCACGCCCGCACGGCGTGGGGACTCCCGGTGAACCCGTGTGCGAGGGCGACGCCCACCCTCGGACCCTCTCCGGAGAAGGCGCTACTGAACGGACTGTGGTCCGGAAGGATGCTCATTGCTTCTCCGTCGATACGTTGCTGGGGGCATGCACCTGGAAGAACCTCTCGGAGGCTTCGAAAATTTCCTGTGCGTCGACGTCCAGGGTGGCAACATGGCCGCTGTGTTCCAGCGGCACCACCTCGAGGCTCCCTGAGGCCAGGCGCTTCCGGATCATCGCCAGGGACGTGGGCGGCACAACAGCATCGTTCCGCGACTTGAAGACCAGGACCGGTGCCTTAACCCGGGGGAGGCCGCGGGCGGCGGCCCCGAACAGCCTTTTCAGCTGATGGACGGCGGCCAGCGGTGTGCGGGAATAATCGCCGTCTTCGGTGGGAGACGCCGTCGGATTTTCTTCCTCGATGGGGACGGTAGTCCGCTGGAAGTACTTCAGCAGCCCGATGACCCGGACGCGCCGATCGTAGAAGCTTAGCCCTGGATTGACCACTGCCACCCCCGCCACTTCACGGCGGGAAGCCGTCAGGAGGGCAATGGCCCCGCCCATGGACAGTCCGGCCACATAGCAGGCGTCGGTCCTGGCGGCGAGCTCCACAAATGCATCGTCGAAAGCGCGGTGCCAGTCCTCCCAGCCGCTGCGCGCCAAGTCCTGCCAGTCGGTTCCGTGGCCGGGCAGGAGCGGCACCGAGACTGCGAAGCCACGATCGGCCAGATGTTGGGCCCACGGCAGGATGCTCAGCGGGCTGCCTGTGAAGCCGTGACAGATGGCGATTCCAATGCGCGCATTGGGGCCATGGCCCGGGTAGCTGAAAGCGGCGGGCCTGATCCGGTCGCTGCTTCCTGTCATGTGTCCATCGTGTCACTGTTCCGTGCAAATCTCACTAGAGTAGGGTTGCATTGCAGTGCCGGCAGGCCCTTGGGAGTGCTTGCCAGCTGCCTTCCGGAGGGGTTGGACACGTGTTTTATTGGGTCATGAAAAGGATCTTCCTGGGTCCTGTACTCCGCACTCTATTCCGGCCGTGGGTCAAAGGATTGGACAACCTGCCTGCCGAGGGTCCCGCAATCATCGCGTCAAACCACCTGTCGTTTTCGGACTCGATCTTCATGCCGCTCATGGTGTCCAGGCCCGTCATCTTCCTGGCGAAATCGGAGTACTTCACGGGTACCGGGCTTAAGGGCCGGCTGACGGCCTTGTTCTTCCGGCTGACCAACCAGCTCCCCATGGATCGCTCCGGCGGGGCCGCCTCCGCCGCCTCGCTTGAGGCCGGCATGGATGTCCTGACGCACGGGGGACTGCTGGGAATCTATCCAGAGGGGACCCGGAGCCCGGATGGCCGCCTCTACCGGGGCAAGGTGGGAGTGGCACGGCTGGCGCTGCAAGCCAAAGTCCCGGTCATTCCGGTGGCCATGATCGGCACGGACAAGGTCCAGCCGATAGGAAAAAGACTGCCCAACATTCGACGCATCGGCATGATCTTCGGGGCACCCCTTGACTTCAGCCGGTATCACGAGATGGCTGACGACCGGCTGATCCAGCGATCTGTGACCGACGAAATCATGTACGAGCTCATGCGCCTCTCAGGGCAGGAATATGTGGATGAGTACGCCGCTGTGGTCAAGCTGCGGCTGGCGGGCAAGGGCCCTGCCGCTGCAGCCGTGTCCGTCGAAAGCCAGCCGGCAGAAAGCCTGCCCGCCGAAAGCCAGGCGGGCGAGAGCCTGCCCGCCGACAGCCAGGCGGGCGGCAGCCTGCCCGCCGAAAGCCAGACAGACGGAGGCGCTGCCGGGTCGGGCGAGCCGGGAACCGCGGCGGGGGAGTACCCCGCACCTGCCGGAGAGCCTGGGGCGTTGCCGGGAAGGGAACCCGGCAACGGTTCGGGTCAAGGACCCGGGGAGGATACTGACGCCGGTTCCTCCCGCCGTGCCTAATCGCCCTTCAGCATTCGCGGCTGCCGTAGATATGACGCCGGGCCCGGGTCAATGACAGCCCGGGTGTCCCGATGCCTGTCCGGGCAACTACTCTTAGTAGTGTGACTGAGCTATCCGCAAAACCTGCCTCTTCCCTGACCAGCACCGCACAGAGCGGCGCCGCCAACTATCCGGGACTGGACGACTGGCGGGAACTTCCCATCTCGCAGCAGCCCACTTGGCAGGACAGGGACGTCTTCGACGCATCTGTTCGGGAACTCTCGGCACTTCCGCCCCTCGTGTTCGCCGGCGAGGTCGATGAGCTTCGTGACCGGCTTGCAGCCGCTGCACAGGGCAAGGCGTTCCTGCTGCAGGGCGGTGACTGCGCCGAGACGTTCGGCGACGCCACTGCAGACAAGATCAGTGCACGGGTCAAGACCATCCTGCAGATGGCCGTGGTCCTTACTTATGGTGCCGCCATGCCCGTGATCAAGATGGGCCGGATGGCGGGCCAGTTCGCCAAGCCCCGCTCCTCGAACGAGGAGACGCGCGACGGCGTGACCCTTCCGGCATACCGCGGGGACATCGTCAACGGGTACGACTTCACGCCCGAATCCCGGGGGCATGATGCCAGCCGCATGCTCCGGGCTTACCACACCTCCGCCTCCACGCTGAACCTGATCCGTGCCTTCACCCAGGGCGGCTTCGCGGACCTCCGCCTGGTGCACCAGTGGAACAAGGGCTTCACCGAAAACCCTGCCCATGCCCGCTACGAATCCCTGGCTCGGGACATCGACCGCGCCATCAAGTTCATGGCGTCGTGTGGCGCGGACTTCGAAGCACTGAAGCGCGTTGAGTTCTATGCCAGCCACGAGGCGCTGCTCCTCGATTACGAGCGCGCCCTCACCCGCATCGATTCGCGTACGGGCTTCCCGTACGACACCTCCGCCCACTTCCTCTGGATCGGTGAGCGCACCCGCGAGCTGGACCACGCACATGTCGACTTCCTCTCGCGTGTCCGGAACCCGATCGGTGTGAAGCTTGGCCCCACCACCACTGGTGACGACGCCCTGCGGCTGATCGACAAGCTGGATCCCAACCGCGAGCCCGGCCGCCTGACTTTCATCACCCGGATGGGTGCGGGCAATATCCGCGAAAAGCTTCCCGCGGTCGTGGAAAAGGTCACCGCCTCCGGTGCCCAGGTTCTGTGGGTCACCGATCCGATGCACGGCAATACCGTCACATCGCCGAACGGCTATAAGACCCGCAACTTCGATGACGTTATCGACGAAGTCCGCGGCTTCTTCGAGGTCCACCACGCGCTGGGAACTGTTCCGGGTGGCCTGCACGTCGAAATGACAGGGGACGACGTCGCAGAGTGCCTGGGCGGTGCCGACCCAATCGACCAGGACGCATTCCTCGACCGTTACGAGTCTGTGTGCGACCCGCGCCTGAACCACATGCAGTCCCTGGAGATGGCATTCCTCGTGGCCGGCGCCCTTACCCGGCACTAGTCTTTAACAGGCACCAGTCCGGGCCTCCGCAGGCTGACACACGGCCCGCGGAGGCCCGCCTTAAACGACGGTTAGCGTCACTACGGATCCTTCGGGAACCTCAATGTCCACCGGGTCCTGGTCACGAACCGTCCCAAAGAATCCGCCGAGGACGTTGTTGACCCGAACTTCGAATCCGCGCTTCTCCAATGCCTCGCGGGCGTCGCCGACCTGCTCCCCGATGTAGTTCGGCACCTTGACGAGTTTCGGGCCCTCGGAGATGGTCAGGGTGACAGTCCCTCCCCGTGTCAGTGTTCCGGAGGCCGGCTCCTGTTTGACCACGGAACCCTTCGGAATGTTGCGGTCATTGACGGTCTTCTCCGCCACGACGGCTACCAGTCCGGCTGCCTCGATGGCCCTGAAGGCCGCGGCCTGTTCCTGTCCGCGGACGTCCGGCACCGGTATGGGCTGCGGGCCCTTGGATACGGTGAGGCTCACCGGTGTTCCGTGCCTGACCGGCGTTCCCGCGGCCGGGGACTGGGCGAGGACAGTGCCTGCCGGCGCCTCTTCATCAAACTTTTCCGTGACTTTACCCAAGGCCATCTCAGCTCCGCCGAGGGCTTCCTTGGCGGCGTCAAGGGACTTGCCCGGCAGTTGCGGAAGCGGGAATAGCTGGGGACCCTTCGAAACGAACAGCGAAACCTGCTCGTACTTGCGGATCTCCGTTCCGGCCTCCGGGTCCGAACCCACCACGAGCCCCGCACGGACGTCGTCGTCGAACACGTCCTGGGTGCTGGACTGGAAGCCGGCCGCTTGGAGGAGCCGCTGGGCCTCGGCGACGGTCCTGTTGGCCACAGTCGGCACCGTGCCGGGGGAGCCGGGCCCCATCCCAAAGAACCAGCCGGCACCAGTGGCCAGAAGCGCCGCAATGACCAGGATGACGATCCAGAGTACGCCGCGACGCCGCGCGTTGCCTTCGCGCAGTGTGCGAAGGGGCGTTGCGGCAGCTCTGACGCGTGCTCTTTCGTCGATGCGGTCCTGTTTCCGCTGTTCGCGCTTGCTCAAGGGCCGTTGAGTCTGCCCGCTTTGATCGTGGTCAACCGGAACGGCAGCTCCCGCGTCGTCTTCGTCGAATCCGTACTTCTCGGGCAGTCGCCGGGCCGGGAATATGGTGGTGGGGTTGCTGGTGTGGGAGATGACTTCCGTCGGGCGCTGCACGCCGGGCCATTGCTCCGTGGCCTCATTCACGGAGACCTCGTTCACGTGGGACAGCACCTCTGTGTGGTTCCCTGGGATGGGCGCTCCAGATGGCAGGCGGGCCGGCGCCGGGGGCGCCGCCATGCCGCGCCCGGCAGGGGACGCGGACGGGCTGCCTGCAGGGCCGGCTGCATCCGCCGCGTGGAGTGCTGCCGGAGGTTGCAGGTCGAGCTCCGCGTCGGAGAGGTTGGTGCGGATGTGCCTGAGTTCCGAGAGCAGGGCGTTGCCGTCTACAGGTCGCTTTTCCGGGTCGTTGGCCGTGCACCACTGCACCAGCTCGTCGATTTCTTCGGCCAGCCCCGGGACGAGGCGCGACGGTGGCTCAACTGCCGAATTGACGTGCTGATAGGCAACCTGGATCGGAACCTCGCCGTCAAAGGGCTGTTGGCCGGTCAGCATCTCATAGAGCATGATTCCGGTGGAGTAAATGTCGCTTCGGGCATCTGCCGGTTTGCCAAGTACCAGCTCCGGGGAGAGGTAGGCCACCGTTCCGATGAGCGTGCCGGTACTCGTGGTGGTGGTTACGGCGCGGGCCAGTCCGAAGTCGCCAATTTTGATGCGGCCGTTTTCGGCGATCAGCACGTTTTCCGGCTTGACGTCCCGGTGTATGAGGCCGGCATCGTGGGCGGCGCCGAGGCCCTCAACGACCGGATCTATGAGGGCGAGGGCAAGCCGCGGAGACAGGGCGCCTTTTTCATGAAGTACATCACGGAGAGTGTGCCCCTTGATGTATTCCATGACGAGGTACGCCGTCTGGCCGTCGTGTCCCTGGTCCAGGACGCCCACGACATGGGGGTGCGAGAGTTTTGCGGCTGAGCGGGCTTCGCGCGAGAGACGGTCAAGGAAATTATCGTCGCTGGCGAGGTGCGGATGAAGGACCTTTAACGCTACGTCGCGGTCCAGCCGCTGGTCCGTGGCCAGATAGACCGTGGACATTCCGCCTCTTGCCAGCCTCGAATTCACCCGGTAACGGTTATCTACCAGGGAACCAACGAGACTGTCCGACACCTTTTCCTGCACTCTACGATCCTAATCGCTGCAACGATACGGGTCCGGATCGAAATACGATCCGGACCCGTATCGTTATGCTCAGTGCCCTCTATCACGCGGATGACAGGCCCGGCAGGCTAAGCGAAGTTCTTTCGGTGCGCCTTGATCGCCGCCACGTAGGTCTTCGTGTCGGAGTACATGCCGTACTTGCTGACTGAGTACTGGCCCTGGTAGTAGCCGGCAATGGCGTAGTCGAGGTTCTTGCTGGTGCGGATCAGCTGCCGGATGATGGCAACACCCGCAGTGGCATTGTCATAGGGGTCAAGCAGATTGAGCTTGCGGCCCACGAGGTCGGATGCCCATTCGCCCGAAGAAGGTATGACCTGCATGGTGCCGATGGCGTTGGCAGGGGACACGGCGCGCTGGTTGAAACCCGACTCCTGGTAGGCAAAGGCCAGGGCCAATGCCGGATCCACGCCCATGCGCCGCGCCGTATCCGCCACGATGGACTTCATCTGCGCCAGCGAGGGCACCGGCGACGCGTTGAGCAATGCCTTGTTCTTATTGGCGGAGGCCACCACCGCAGCCGGGTACGTATAGCCGAGGAAGGAGCTGGGCACCAGCGGTGTGACGCTGGAGGCCGGCTGGACGGCTGTGGACTTGCCCGGGATGACCAGTTTGTTACCGGGGTAGATGATGCTGGTCACCTTGAGCCGGTTGGCGGACAGCACATCTGCGAGCCGGACACCATGCCGTGCTGCGATGCCCGACAGGGTGTCGCCGGACTTGATCGTGTAGGAGCGGGACGTTGCCGTGGCCGCAGGGGTCGGAGCAGCAGGCGCTGCGGCGCCGGCGCCGATCCGGATTTTCTGGCCAGGGTAAATGATCGAGGACAGAGAGAGCCGGTTCCAGCTCAAAACTTGGGACAGCTTCACGCCATGCCTGGCAGCGATGCCGCCCAGGGTGTCACCCGACTTCACGGTGTAGGTTTTCGCGCCTGAACTGGCCGGTGCAACAGACGCAGCCGCGTTCTTCGGTGCCGGGGCTGCGGCGCCTTTCAGCTTCAGCTTCTGACCTGGATAGATCACCGAGTTGACCTTCAGGTTGTTCAGCCTAAGAACTGCCGAGGTGCTGAGGCCGTACCGGTGGGCGATGCCGCTGACGGTATCTCCGCGCACAACTCTGTGGCTGCTCGGCGTGACGCGGGCAGGCTGCAGGCCGGACGGAATGGCTGCCGGTACCGACGCGGCAGGAATGACGCCTGCCTTGGCCGCCGCGGCTTGGGCTTCCATGGCTGCGGCCAGCGTTGCCGGAATCGCAGTGGGTCGGGCGTCGGCATCGGCGGGCTGCGCAACCGCCAGGGAGGACAGCATCACGGCAGGAAGGGTCGCCGTCGTCGCCGCGATCATAGGCAGGCTGGGCCTGGGGGGCTGCTTGGGCGAGCTGGTCGTCGTCATGGGAAAGATCCTCTTCTCAGCGGCGAATGCTGTCGGTCAGGCCAGTGTGACTAATGATTCTAATGTTATTTGAGTTATCGCTGTTACAAATGTGATCTATGAGAATCTCTCACGATTTTGCAAATAGCACAAGAATGTGGCCACGCTGAGGAAGTCGGTTTGCTTGGGTGTGTCGCGGTTCGAGGGCATCGGAAATTGCCGGGGAGCCAGGGAACCGACTAGGCGTGCAGGCGTCCGTCATGGCAACCTTGACGCGTGAGTACTGTAGAAAGCCTTGTTGGCGACTGGTTGCCCCTGCCCGACGTAGCCCAGTTGCTGGACGTTTCCATCACCAAAGTCCATGGGTTGTTGGATGAGCGAGCGCTGGCCGCCCTCCGCGTGGGCGAACGCCGCATCCGTTCTGTACCTGCCGCCTTCCTGAAGGACGGACACGTTGTGGAAAGCCTTAAGGGCACCATCGTCGTGCTGTCAGACGCGGGCTATTCAGACGAAGAACTTATCACCTGGCTCTTCACGCCCGACGAGTCCCTCCGTGGCCGGCCTATCGACGCCCTGCGCGACGGCCGCAAGACTGAAATCCGCCGCCGCGCCCAATCCCTGGCCTGGTAAGCGCGTAAGCGCGGTTGGTAAAGCGAGGCCTGGCAAGATAGCCGGCTGAGAATCTTCGGCGCGTTGACGTGTTGAGAGGAAATGCGGGGCGGAACAACCCGCCCCGCATTTCCAGTCGAGGCAGTCAAAAGTGCATCTAAGATGCGCGGCTTACCGTTGCTTCGGCCAGTTTCCTCAATGCCGTCTTGGGCAGGTCGTCCAGCGGGAGCAGCTCCAACGCGCCGTAGGCGGCTGCTCCGAACTCCTCGATAAGGACTTCGGTGGCGTGCAGCGCCCCGCAGTCCGCAATAATCCTGCGGATCTCCGCCACGTCTTCCTCGCCCAGGTCAGGACTGCCCAGCTTCGCGTCGATGAATGCTGACTCCTCGGGCATGGACATATCCAGGGCAAAAGCCACGAGCACTGTCCGCTTGCCTTCGCGGAGATCATCTCCTGCGGGCTTCCCGGTTGTGACAGGATCCCCGAAAACGCCCAGGACGTCGTCGCGAAGCTGAAACGCTTCGCCCAGCGGAAGCGCGAAGGCGGAGTATCCGCGCAGAAGGTCATCCGAGGCACCCCCGAGCGCGCCGCCCAAGGCCAGCGGGTGTTCGGTGGAGTACTTTGCCGATTTGAACCGTATGATTGATTGGGCGCGGCTCACGGCGCCGGCACGGTCCCGCACCGGCCCGGCCACCTCTTCCAGGATGTCCAGGTACTGCCCCGCCATGACCTCGGCACGCATGAGGTTGAAGATCAGCCGTGCCCGGCTCCCTGAAGCCGCCTGCTGGCCGATATCCGTGAATGCTTCCTCACTGAAGGACAGGCAGAGGTCGCCCGCCAGGATGGCGGCTGCATGGCCGAAGCGTTCGCTGTCCAGGGCCCAGCCCTGGCTTTCGTGCAGCTGACTGAACCGGCGGTGCACGCTGGGGCCTCCACGCCGCGTGTCGGACCGGTCGATGATGTCGTCGTGGATGAGCGCGGCGGCCTGGAAGAGTTCGAGCGCCGCGCCGGCGGTGATCACATCATCGGCGTCGGCCGGCCCTCCCGCACCGCGCCAGCCCCAGTAGCACATGAGGGCCCGCAGCCGCTTGCCTCCGGTGACAAGGTTCGAGATCGACCCCATGATGGGATCGATGTCGGGCGAGATCGCCGTCATCACGGAGTGCCTCGAGGCCAGGAAGTCTGTGAGCTTGCCCGCGACGGCGGCTACGAAGGCTGCCTGCTCCACACGGAGCTGTTCGGCCACCGTCACTTGACGGACTCAGGCGCCACGTTGGCCCCGATGGTGAACGTGGACACTCCGGCCGTTTCGGGAACCGCGATGTTCACGGTCTCGTTGCCCGCCCGGACGAAGTCCTTCGAGACCACCGCGCCAACCTTGTTGCCGGGAACGGCTTTGAATCCCTGCGCTTCAAGAGCTTTCGTATAAAACGCGACGACGGCGGCCGGCTTGGCGGCCACGGAACCCACCAATGCGACGGTGGCGGGGGAGGAGGACTTGTCGAAGCTGCTCGCCGCGACTTTGGCACCCGGCATGAGCGGAAGCAGTTTCTGCGGGAACCCTGCGACGACGGCGCCTACCGTCGCCGAGGTGCCGGGAGATGCCGACGGGCTGGGCGGCGCCGTGCTTGCCTGGGCCACGACCGCGGTGGGTGCGGCAGCTTCAGTAGTAGTTGATGCGGGCGCAGGTGCAGTGCAGGCGGACATCACCACCATCACAGTGCCAGCAGCGAGCAGGCCGAGGCATGCAGGCATGTGGGTTCCAATGACCTTCACAGGTGTGTTCCTCCTGGGGTTTGATGCCGGATCCAGCCTCCAGTTTAGTCAGCCCCAGGGCATAGGATTGCAGATGTGGTGCCGGACCAGGACAGAGAGCAATTCGAAGCGCGCCTTCGGGAACTCCGGCGCTGCAGTATTCTGCACGTGGATATGGACGCGTTCTTTGTTTCCGTGGAACTGCGGGGACGCCCGGAATTGCGCGGCAGGCCGGTGATTGTCGGATTTCCGGCCGACCGCTCCGTGGTCCTGTCCGCCTCGTACGAAGCACGCACATTCGGCGTGAAGTCTGCGATGCCAATGGTGGTGGCTCGCCGCCTGTGTCCCCGGGCAATCGTCATCGAGCCACGCCACAGGCTCTACTACGAAGTGTCCGGGCAGCTCATGTCCATCTTCGAATCGATCACTGAATTTGTGGAACCGCTCAGCGTGGACGAGGCATTTCTTGATGTGGGGGGAGCTATCCGCAGGCTGGGCCCGCCACAGGCCATTGGCGAACTTATCAGGCGAAGGGTGGCCAGTGAACTGGGCATCACCGCTTCAGTGGGCATTGCCGCCAGCAAGTTCGTTGCCAAGATCGCCTCCACACGCTGCAAACCCGACGGCCTGCTGCTCATACGGCCCGAGGAGACAGTGCCATATCTGCACAGCCTGCCGGTAAATGCACTGTGGGGCGTCGGCTCCAAGACGGCGGATGTACTGGCGGGAATGGGTATCCGCACGGTCGCTGACGTCGCCGCTACTCCTGTTGCGTCACTCAAGAAGGTCCTGGGTGCCACGGGCGAGCACGTCCACCGCCTCTCGTGGGGCATCGATCCACGGGCAGTTACCCCCGTCAGGCTGGAGAAGAGCATCGGGGCGGAGGAAACGTTTGCCGTGGACACCGCCGATGACGCACTTCTCCACAAAGAGCTGTTGCGCCTGTCCCACCGGACAGCCGCGCGTCTGCGGGCGTCCGGCATGGTGGCGCGGACTGTGGCCTTGAAACTGCGGTACTCCGACTTCTCCACGGTAACCCGGAGCAGGACAGTCCACACTCCCGTTGACAGTGCGCAATTGATCTACGTCACAGCCGTCCAACTGCTGGAGTCCCTGGGGAGCCGGTCCATGTCAGTCAGGCTTGTAGGGGTCCGCGCCGAGCAACTCGATCCTGCCGCGCAGACGTCGCTGCAATTGAGCCTGGACCGGCGGGATGACAACTGGCGGTCGGCAGAGCAGGCACTGGACCGGGTGACGGAGAAATTCGGCCATAAATCGGTCCTTCCGGCCCGGCTGCTGGACGGCGGAACGGGCGCTCCGAGGACGCCGCGGGAGCAGACCTGAGCTGATGGCCGGGCACCGGATTTTTTGCTTGAGCTCTCAGCGTCTTTCGGCGTCGCAGCACACGAAAGCGTCTTTCACAACACCGCCAGACAAACTATCCTTAGAGATACAAAGATTTCGAACGTCTGGACATGTGTGGATCACCTGACCCGCCCGCGTCCGTATGCTTGGACCCCCGGACCTGCCAACGATGGAAGTGCCGGGAACCTGTACAGCATGCCGGTCGTTGACGAGGCAGGAAAAGCTGGTCCTGACCAGTCCGGACGTTGGCCTACTTAAGGAGGTCGTGATGCCGCTCTCGGAGCACGAACAGAAGCTGCTCGAGCAACTCGAGAGGCAACTGCATGAGGACGATCCGAAGTTCGCCAGTTCCATGGGCTCGGATCCTGGCCGCACATGGTCCACCCGACACATTGTGATTGGCGTACTCGCGACGCTCGCGGGAGTCCTCCTCCTGTTGGTGGGGGTTTCCACGCAGCAAATCTTCGTGGGTGTCCTCGGATTCATCGTCATGGGAGCGGGTGTGTACTTCGCCACCATGCGCAGTGCTTCCAGCGGCAAGGCTAAGGCTGGTGGCCGGGGAAAGAAGTCCAAGGGCAAGAGTTCGTTCATGAGCAGCCTTGAAGAGCGCTGGGATGAAAGGCGCCGCGGAGAGTCCTGACTTCCGCCGCCCCACTTCCCACCACTTCCACCTGGCACCACCTCCACTTGCCACCACCTCACGCCTAAACGATGGCCCGCTCCGGCGGGCCATCGGCGTTTAACCGTCCTTTTTCCGGGTGTCAGCTCGAGCGGTCGCCCTTGGGCCCATTTTCCCTCCACTTTCCACCCCCTTTGCCAGGCCGCGGAATTCCAAGGAAATTGATTCTCCAATTGCCTGATTATTCCCCGCGCCGCGTTGACTGTGGTGAGAAGTGGAGTAAAGTGGAGCATGTAAGAGGGTAGTGGCAGCGCGGGGGGTTGTTCGGCTTCTGACGGCAGAGGGGCGGTGGGGACGTGTTCCTGGGGACACACTCGCCGCGGCTGGACGAAAAGGGACGGATTATTCTCCCCGCCAAGTTCCGTGAGGAGCTTGCCGGCGGACTTGTTCTCACGCGAGGCCAGGAGCGCTGCATCTACGTCTTCAGTGAGCAGGAATTCGCGAGGGTTCACGAGCAGATCCGGGAGGCTCCCATCTCCAACAAGCAGGCTCGTGACTACATTCGCGTCTTTCTCTCCGGAGCCTCGGACGAGGTACCTGACAAGCAAGGGCGGGTGACTATCCCTCCTGCCCTTCGGGAGTACGCAGGCCTCGGCAGGGAGCTGGCAGTCATCGGCGCCGGTACCCGCGCTGAGATCTGGGATGCCCAGGCTTGGAATGTGTACCTGGCGGAGAAGGAAACCTCCTTCTCCGAAACTGACAACCCCATCGCCGGGATTCTCTGAGTACCGGCGCGCAGCATCCGAATCTGTTTCTTGAATGAGATCTCCAGCCGCCCATCCAACCGTCCTCCTGGCTCACTTCCCCGGAGCCAGGCGGCCACGGGGATAGGCGCGGATGGGGATCTGACTTAAGAAACAACACCCCGCGGCAAGCAGGAAGGACGTAAGGCATGAACGAACACGACCCAGCCAAACCTACGTCCGAACGCCATGTGCCGGTCCTGAAAGACCGGTGCATCAATTTGTTGGCCCCGGGATTCGAAGCAGCACGCCAGCGCGGAGAAACTCCCGTGGTTGTCGACGCCACTCTGGGGATGGGCGGACACTCGGAAGCGATGTTGCAGCGCTTCCCTGATCTGCATCTTGTGGGCATCGACCGCGATGAAGAGGCACTCGCCCTGGCCGGCGAGAGGCTGAAGCCGTTCTCCGGCCGCACCGACCTCGTCCATGCCGTCTACGACGAGATCGCCGAAGTCCTCGAGGACCTCGGAATTTCTGAGGTCCACGGCGTGCTGATGGATCTCGGTGTCTCCTCGTTGCAGCTCGATGAGCGGGAGCGCGGCTTTGCGTACTCGTTTGACGCGCCTCTGGACATGCGGATGGACACCAGCCGCGGGCAGACTGCGGCCGATGTCGTTAACAACTACAGCGAAGAGGAGCTCGTCAGGATCATCCGGAAGTGGGGCGAGGAGAAGTTCGCCGGCCGCATCGCGAACAGGATCGTCACGGTCCGGGCGGACAAGCCGTTTGCCACCACCGGGGAACTGGTGGAGCAGATCCGGGCAGTTGTCCCTGCCGGCGCCGCCAAGTCGGGAGGCCACCCTGCCAAACGGACGTTCCAAGCGCTGCGGATCGAGGTTAACGAGGAACTCGACGTCCTCGAACGTGCAGTCCCCGCAGCGGTGGAAGCCCTTGCGCTGGGCGGCCGGTTAGTCGTCATGTCCTACCACTCGCTGGAAGACAAGATTGTAAAAAGCGTCTTCCAGGCGCGTTCCAAGTCATCGGCGCCGCTGGGATTCCCCGTGGAGCTCGAAGAACACAAGCCCGAACTCAAGACCCTTACCAAAGGCACCGAGGTGCCTACCGCCGTCGAGATCGCGGAGAATTCGCGCGCAGCATCCGCCCGGCTGCGCGCTGTGGAACGCATCAGAGCCAGGAGAGCCGCATGAGCACCGCAGCTGTCAAGACCTACACCCTCGCGTCAGGCCACAGCGCCGGAGACGTCGACCCCGGGCTGTCTGGAGCCCGCAAGGCGCGGACACCGCTATCAGTGGTCCGGTCCGTTCCCAAGAAACGCCGTGCTCCGTTCGTGGTTCTATGCTTTGGCCTGCTCGCCGTGGCACTGATCGCCGTCCTCGTGCTGAACATCTCTGTCTCCACGGCGCAGTACCAGTTAGTGAGCCTGCGCAGCGAGCAGACGAGGCTGACCAAGCAGAACCAGGATCTGACACAGCAGGTCCAAAACTTCGAAGCTCCGCAGAATCTGGCCGCCAAGGCCTCAGAATTGGGAATGGTAGCTTCCACAGGGAAGGGGCAGATAGATCTGTCCACGCTCACTGTCAGCGGCCAGGCCAAGCCTGCTGTCAAGGGTGACTCTGCCGGCGCGGTAATCGCCGCACCGGCAGTTCCCGGCCAGCTCAACGTCGTTCCGCCGGCTGCTACTGCTGATCCGCTGGAAAGCCGGAAACCGGTTGCGGAAGAGGCTGCGGCAGGGCCGGTGGCTGCAGCGCCGCTGGCTGCGGCGCCTGCCGCCCAGAAGCCGGCAGCGGTCCTCCACGGAGGCACCATCCCGGCTCCGGCGCAAAAGGTGCCGGGGCGGTAACTGGCAGAACGGATGCGGCTGGCAGCCAGCACGGCAAGCAGTAAGGGATGATCGTGGCGCAAGGCAAGGCAAGCAGGCAGAAAGTCCCGAACGCTACCAAGCGGTTGCGCCTGGGACTCAGCATCATGCTGGCATTGCTGCTGGTGGTGGGCGGAAAGCTCTTCCTGGTTCAGGGCCTGGACGTTGGCGGAATGGCCGAAGCTGCTTTGAGCAACCGGCTGCGGCCCACCGTGCTGCCCGCGGAACGGGGCAGCATCGTGGACACCAACGGGACGGTGTTGGCCAACAGCGTGATCCGGTACAACATCACAGTGGACCAGGTGGTCAACACCAAGACGGAGTCCTTCAAGCGGCTTGAGACCGTGAACGGCGAGGACGAACTGGTCACGGTTTCCCGTGACCAGGGGATCTCGGAACTGGCCGCCGTCCTGGGCATGGACGTCGACGACGTCCGGAACGCCGTCACAGGCAAGAAGACCTACTACATCGTGGCCAAGGACCTGAAGCCGGACGTAGAAGACCGGGTGTCCAAACTGCAGATCCCGGGCATCTTCTCCGAAGGAACCAGCAAACGCGTCTACCCAAACGGATCTGTCGCCGGTGGCATCGTCGGATTCCTGGAGAACGGTGACACCGGACAGGCGGGCCTGGAGCAGACTCAGGACGCCATTCTCAGGGGAACACCCGGGAAGCGACTCTTCGAGATCGGCGCCGACGGCCTCCGCATCCCGGTGGGCGTGGACCAGCTGACACCGGCGCAGGACGGCAAGGACGTCAAGCTCACCCTCGACTCCGACCTGCAGTATTTCGCGCAGCAGGCAATTCAAAGCCAGGCGGACAAGCTAAGCGCGGAGTGGGGCACCATCATCGTCTCCGACGTCAAGACTGGCAACATTATTGCCATGGCGGATACTGATGCACCTGATCCCAACGACCCCGGAAAAGTGGCGGCTGAGGACCGCGGCGTCCGGGCAGTCACGGCAGCTTATGAGCCAGGCTCCGTCGAGAAAATGATCACCGCCGCCGCGGTCATCGAAGAGGGCAAGGCCAAGCCACTCGACACCTTCGTCATCCCGCCTTCCTACGTGGTGGACGGCCAGCAGTTCGATGACTCGTTCTCCCACGGAACTGAAAAACGGACCCTTGCCGGCATCCTTGGATGGTCCATGAACACCGGAACGGTCATGGCCGGCCAACGGCTGACCAAGGAACAGCGTTATGACTGGCTGAAGAAATTCGGCATAGGCGAGGCTCCCGAAATCGGCTTGCCTGCAGAGGCCAAGGGCATCCTGACGCCCCCCGATCAGTGGGATGGCCGCCAGCAGTACACGGTGCTCTTCGGCCAGGGCGTATCCCAGTCAACGCTCCAGACCGTGCGGGCATACCAGTCCATTGCCAATGGCGGAATGATGCTCCAGCCGCGCCTCATCGACAGCTACATCAATCCGGACGGAACCGAGGAGAAAGTCCCGGCGAAGCCTGCCCGGAAGGTTGTGTCCCAGGAGACGGCCAAGCAGGTCCGGGACATCCTCGAAAGTGCCGTCACCGAGGGCCAGATCAAGGAAGCGGCCATCGACGGTTACCGCGTCGGTGCCAAGACCGGAACGTCGCAATCGCCGTGTGATGATGGCACGGCAGGTTTCTGCGGCTACACGGCCTCGATGGTGGGAATGGCGCCGATGGACGATCCGCGGTTTATTGTTGAGGTGGTCCTGCAGCGGCCCAAAGGTTCCATTTACGGCATCACCAACGGTCCCGTGTTCCGTTCGGTCATGAGCCAGGCACTGCGAACGTACAACGTTCCGCCGTCCAAGGGGCAACCGGTCAAGCTGCCGCAGTTCGCCAAGTAGTAAACCCGCTTTCAAAGACCGCGGTGCACGTGAAGGCTTCGTTCTGCCGTGCCCGTTGGTCCACTAGTACCCACGGAGATCCACTTTGTCAGAGCACAACGCCCCCGGCACTGCCGATGCCCCGAACGGGCAGGCTTCCTCCGGCGGGTTCCGGCCCTCGGCCGTCGCCGCAATAGAGCTGGGTGTCATCGGCCGGTGGATTGGCCTCACCGTGCCAGGAGATGCGGCGAACGTCCAGGTTACCGGGATCTCCCTGAATTCCCGGACGGTGGAGCGCGGCGATCTTTATGTGGCGCTGCCGGGTTCCGCACGCCACGGCGCGGACTTTGCCGCCACGGCGATTGAGTCCGGCGCCGCTGCTGTGCTGACCGACGACGCCGGTGCACGGCTCCTGGCGCTGGCGCCTGATATTTCCGTCCCGGTGCTTGTGGTGGATGAGCCCCGGGCGGTGGTCGGCCGCCTGTCAGGGCTGATATACCGGAGCCAGGCCCCGGACGGCGGCCCGTCACCAGCGCTTTTCGGCGTCACCGGCACCAACGGCAAGACCACCACCACATACTTCGTCAATTCCCTGCTTCAGGCCCTCGGCAAAAGAACGGGGTTGATCGGCACCATCGAGATCGTGGCCGGCGGGGACCCGATCCCGAGCCTCCTGACGACGCCGGAATCCACCGACGTGCACGCCCTGCTCGCCCTCATGCGCGAACGGGGGCTTGATGCAGCCTCCATGGAAGTGTCCTCGCATGCGGTCTCGTTCCGCCGCGTGGACGGCGTGGTGTTCGACGTCGTCGGGTTCACCAACCTGACCCAGGACCACCTTGACCTGCACGGCACCATGGAGGACTACTTCCGCACCAAGGCGGAACTGTTCACCATGGAGCGCGCCCGCACCGCCGTCGTAACGGTCGACGACGAATGGGGACGCCGTCTCGCCGCCGAAACGGATCTGCCGGTCACCACGCTGTCGACCCTGCCGATTGACACCGCAGACGGCGTGGCCGGTTCCGCAGCCGGTTCCGGCGGCGCGGACTGGACCGTCACTGGGCTGCGGCCCCGAGGCCTCGGCACTGAGTTCACCCTGCGGGGCAGCACAGGCGTGGAGCTCCGGGTGCATACCGGTCTCCCCGGCAGCTTCAACGTGTCCAACGCCGCGCTTGCACTGGCGATGGTGCTGGCCGGCGGTGCCGATCCGGCGGAAGTTCAGGCGGCACTCGATGCCAGCGACCCCTTCACCGTGGCCGTGCCCGGCAGGATGCAGCTCGTATCGGCCGAGCCCGCTGCGGTGGTCGATTTCGCGCACAACCCGGACGCCCTGGCCCGGGCGCTGGAGGCCGTCCGCTCCACGGACCCGGCGTCGCGCGTCATCGTGGTCTTCGGCGCCACCGGCCAGCGGGACCAGGGCAAGCGTCCGTCCATGGGCGCCATCGCGGCCCGGCTCGCCGACGTCGTAATAGTCAGCGACGACGACCCGCATGACGAGGACGCGGCGGCTATCCGGTCGGATGTGCTGGTCGGTGCCACGGACGCCAAGGAGTCCGAGCGGCTTGACTGCCAAATCCTGGAAGTTTTCCCCCGCGACGAGGCGATCCGGAGAGCCGTTGAACTGGCATCGGCCAGGGATACCATCCTCGTTGCCGGACGCGGCCATGAAGTGTGGCAGGAGGTCAAGGGTGTGAACCTTGCCCTCGACGACAGGGTGGAGCTCCGGAAGGCCTTGACGGCACGGGGATTCACCGTTCTTGAAGACGAGCGGATAGAGTCCTAGACCGACATGATTGCATTTACTGCGGCGGAAATCGCCGAAATCACCAGCGGCCTGCTCGTTGCCGATCCAGAACTCACCCCCACGTCGGTAGTCACCGACTCCCGCGAGGTCAGCAGCGGCTCCCTCTACGTGGCCAAGCCCGGCGAAAACGCGGACGGGCACGACTTCATGGGAGCGGCCTTTGACCGCGGTGCCGTGCTGGCACTGGCCGAACGCGAAGTCACCGATTCCGCCGGAAATAGCTACCCGGCTGTTGTCGTAAAGGATGCTGTGCTGGCCATGGGGGCACTGGCAGCCGAAGCGGTCCGGCGGATCAGGGCACGCCGGGAGGCGGCAGGCGAACAGCTGACTGTCATCGGCATCACCGGCTCTGCGGGCAAGACCACCACCAAGGACCTCCTTGCCGGCATCCTGTCAGCGGAGGCCGAAACCGTGGCGCCGCAGGGATCCTACAACGGTGAAGTAGGTGTGCCGCTGACGGTCTTCCAGGCCGGCTTCGACACCCGGTTCCTCGTCATCGAAATGGGCGCCACCGGCATCGGGCACATCAGCTATCTCAGCGAAATGGTCCGCCCGGAAATCGGCGTGGTGCTGGGCGTGGGCACGGCCCATGCCGGCGAATTCGGCGGGGTGGAGAACATCGCGACCGCCAAGGGGGAGCTCGTCGAAGCGCTTCCGGCTGCGGGCACGGCTGTCCTGAACCTGGACGACCCGCGGGTGGCAGCCATGGCTGGCCGCACGCAGGCCGCCGTGTTCGGTTTTTCATCCCGGGGCGCCGCTTCAGACGGCCCGGCTGCCAGGGCTTTGAACCTGGACATCAACGCCGAAGGCCATCCGGAATTCGACCTCGGACTGCCGGGGGAGGAACCCGTCCATGTAAGCAGCAGGCTCATCGGTGAGCACCACGTCGCCAACCTGCTCGCCGCGGCGGCCGCAGCGCACGCCGCCGGCGTCCCTGCAGAACGGATCGGCGCATCCCTCAGCTCCCAGTCGGCCGCCAGCCGGTGGCGCATGGAACGCACCGAGCGGGCGGACGGCGTGACCATCATTAACGACGCCTACAACGCGAATCCGGAGTCGATGCGTGCCGCGCTCCGGACGCTGGCCGACCTCGGCCGCGGGCGCCGCACCTGGGCCGTCCTCGGGGCCATGCTGGAACTGGGCGACGACTCCATCCGGGAGCACATCGCCGTGGGCACCCAGGTGGTGCGCCTGAACATCTCACGCCTGCTGGTGGTGGGGCGGGAGGCGCGTCCGCTGTACGTCTCGGCGATCCAGGAAGGCTCCTGGGGCGAGGAATGCATCTTTGCCGAAACCGCGGACGAGGCCTACGACGTGCTCGAAGCCCAGCTGGAACCCGGCGACCTGGTGCTGTTCAAGTCCTCGAATTCGGTCGGACTGCGCCATCTAGGCGATCGGATAGCATTACCCCGACAATCCCGAGCAAGTGCCAATGAAGGGAGCGAGCTGCTGTGATTGCACTATTGATCGGCGCTGGCCTGGCCCTGTTGATGGCATTGGTCGGCACCCCGCTGTTCATCCGTCTACTGGTCCGGAAGAGCTATGGCCAGTTCATCCGGGACGACGGACCGACGTCGCACCACACCAAGCGCGGCACCCCCACCATGGGCGGAACCGTGGTGGTCACGGCTGTCCTCATCAGCTACGGCCTGACGCACCTCATCATGTGGATGATGAATCCTCGGTCGGCCGGACCATCGGTCTCCGCGCTGCTCCTGCTGTTCCTGATGGTGGGCATGGGCCTGGTGGGTTTCCTGGATGACTTCATTAAGATTTCACGGCAGCGCAGCCTTGGCCTGAACGCCAAGGCCAAGCTGATCCTGCAGGGCGCGGTGGGCATTATCTTCGCCGTCCTGGCACTCTACTTCCCCGATCCGGACGGGCTTACGCCGGCGTCCACCAAGATTTCCCTGGTCCGCGACATTCCCTGGCTGGACCTGGCCTTCGGCGGCACAGTCCTCGGTGCGATTCTCTTCGTCGTCTGGTCAAACCTGATCGTCACGGCAGCAACCAACGGCGTCAATCTCACCGACGGCCTGGACGGACTCGCAGCAGGGGCCTCGGTCATGGTGTTCGGCGCCTATACGCTGATGGGCATCTGGCAGAGCAACCAGGCCTGCGGTTCGCCCCGCCAGGCCGGAAGCGGCTGCTACTCCGTGCGGGACCCCCTTGACCTTGCGCTCCTGGCCGCCATCATGAGCGCGGCGCTGGTCGGCTTCCTCTGGTGGAACACCTCACCCGCCAAGATCTTCATGGGCGACACCGGGTCCCTGGCAATCGGCGGCGCCATCGCCGGCTTCGCCATCCTGTCACGCACCGAACTGCTGCTGGCCTTCATTGGCGGACTGTTCGTGCTCATCACACTGTCGGTCATAATCCAGGTGGGCTATTTCAAGGCCACCAAGGGAAAGCGCTTCTTCAAGATGGCGCCGCTCCAGCACCACTTCGAACTCAAGGGCTGGGCCGAAGTCACGGTCGTCGTCCGCTTCTGGATCCTGGGAGGCCTGTTCGTCGCTGCGGGTCTGGGCATCTTCTACGCAGAATGGGTGGTCCTGCTGTGAGCATCGAAACCGGAACGGCCAGGCTGAAAGACCTCGTCAGCTGGGACTCCGACTGGGCAGGGCTGCGTGTGGTGGTCACCGGCATCGGCGTTTCAGGCTTCGCCGCGGCGGACACCCTCATCGAACTGGGTGCCCGTGTAGTGGTGGTGGACGGCTCGACGTCGGAAACGGCCCAGGCCAAAGCGGACACGCTGAGGATCGTGGGCGCGGCAGAGGTGCTGCTCGGTGATGACGCCGTAAGAACGGTGCCGAAGATCGACGGCCTGAAGCCGGACCTGATCGTCACATCGCCGGGCTGGCGGCCGGACCAGGCACTGCTCGCCGCCGCCTCACGTTCCCACATCCCGGTGTGGGGCGACGTGGAGCTCGCCTGGCGGCTGCGCGTCCGTGAGGGCCGCAAGACGGCGGACTGGCTAACCATCACCGGAACCAACGGAAAGACGACGACGGTCGGCCTGACCGAGTCCATGCTGAAGGCGGCCGGGCTGAAAGCCATTGCCGTGGGCAACGTGGGCACGCCCATTCTGGATGCCCTCCGGGACCCCGTCGAGTACGACGTTTTCGCGGTGGAGCTGTCCAGCTTCCAGCTGCACTGGTGCGACTCCGTTTCCGCTGTGGCGAGCGTCTGCCTCAACGTCGCCGAGGACCACGTGGACTGGCACGGATCGTACACGGACTACCTGGCTGACAAGGCCAAGATCTACGAACACACGCAGAAGGCCTGCATCTACAACGCCGAGCAGATCGAAACCGAGCGCATGGTGGAGGATGCAGACGTCGTGGAGGGCTGCCGGGCCATCGGGTTCACCACTGGGACCCCCGCCATCAGCATGCTGGGTGTCGTCGAGGGCCTGCTGGTGGACCGTGCCTTTATCGCGGAACGCAAGGACAGTGCCGCGGAACTCGCATCGATGGCTGATCTTGGCCCCGTGGCCCCGCGCCACATGGTGGCGAATGCGCTGGCCGCAGCCGCGCTGGTGAGGGCATATGGGCTCAGGCCGGAAGACGTGCGACTCGGGCTGAGGGCCTACATCCCGGGAAGCCACCGCATCCAGCCCGTGGCCAAGCAGAACGGCGTGCTCTGGATCAACGACTCCAAGGCGACCAATCCGCACGCCGCTGCCGCGTCGCTGTCCGCCTTCGAGTCTGTCGTCTGGATCGCCGGAGGCCTCTCCAAGGGCGTCAGCTATGACGAAATCGTGAGCGCGCACGCTGATCGGCTGAAGGCTGTGGTGCTCATTGGCAAGGACACAGCATCCCTGGAAGAGTCGTTGCGGCGACACGCATCGGATGTACCGGTCATCCGGCCGGCCACGGGCGACACTGAAAATGTGCAGTCTGCCGGAACCGGTCACGACGCCGCGCCGTCCCCATCCGAGTCCGGCGAGGCTGTAATGGCACAGGCCGTCGCTTCAGCGGCACAGATCGCCACCTCCGGTGACACTGTGCTCATGGCCCCGGCGGCTGCGTCCATGGATCAGTTCTCTTCCTATGCTCACCGTGGCGACGCCTTCATCGAAGCAGTCCGCGAGCTCGTGGAAGGGCAGGCTCAGACCGGCAAGGAGTAAGAATGGTCAGCACGCCCACACGTCCCGCGGCGGCACGGCCGCGGACGGCGGAGACCATCCGCGGGGCTGCCTCCGGGCGCCCCGGTAACTCGTCCTCCGGCAACAGGCCGGCCGGTAACTCGCCCTCTGGCAACTCATCCTCCGGCAGGTCTGCGCCCCGAACGCCGTTGCCGGCCAAACTCGTGCTGGGATACCGGCGCTTCTGGTCTGCCTTGGAAGGAAGCGGCAAATCCCGCAACGGCTCCACGTACTACCTCATTCTCGGAACCACCCTTGCCCTGACGGCGATCGGCATCATGATGGTGCTCTCCGCGTCCAGCGTGGAGGCCATTGCGGCGGGGGAGTCGCCCTACTCGGCCGCCCTCAAGCAGGGGCTGTTCGCCGGCATCGGCGTCTTCCTGATGTTCATGCTGTCGCGGATCAATGTGGTCTGGCTGAAACGGCTCGCGTGGGCGGGCATCATCGTCGCCTATGCCCTGCTGGGGCTGGTGCTGGTGATCGGCACGAGCGTGAACGGCAACAAGAACTGGATCGAAGTCGGCGGGTTCTTCACGCTTCAGCCGTCGGAGGCTGCCAAGCTCGCCCTGGCACTCTGGATGGCCACGGTCCTCGCAAAGAAATCGAAGCTGATTCATCGCTGGCAGCACGCCGTCATTCCTGTCGTGCCGGTGGCTCTCGGCATTATCGGCCTCGTCCTCGCAGGTAACGACCTGGGCACCGGCATGATCATCATGATGGTCATGGCCGCCGCGCTGTTTTTCGCCGGTGTACGCCTCTATCTCTTTGGCTTTGCTGCCGTGGGCGGCGTCATCGCCACGGCTGTCATGGCCATGACGAGCTCCAACCGCATGTGCCGCATCACCTCGTGGTGGACGGGGCAGAGCTGCGGGGACGGCACCGACGCCAACTACCAGTCAACAAACGGCCTCTATGGGCTGGCTTCCGGCGGCTGGTTCGGCGTCGGGCTTGGTCAGAGCCGGCAAAAATACAGCTGGATACCGGAAGCCCACAACGACTTCATTTTCGCCATCATCGGCGAGGAACTCGGGCTGGTGGGCACCGTCGTCGTACTGCTCCTGTTCGCCATCCTTGGTGCGGCAATCTACAGAGTTGTCGTTGCCCAGGAGGACCTGTTCCACCGGGTCCTTGCCGGCACCATCATGGTGTGGCTTCTGGGCCAGGCCACGGTCAACATGGCCGTGGTCACGGGGCTGGTCCCGGTCATCGGCGTCCCGTTGCCCTTCATTTCCTATGGAGGGTCCGCCTTGCTCATGTCCCTCTGCGCAATCGGCGTAGTGTTGTCCTTGGCCCGGGTCCAGATGGCACCCAACCTCCGGCCCCGGAAAATGTTGCCTTCGCCCTGGAAGCGCGGCCGCAAGAAATCCCGTACGAAAGCGTAAACAGCACCTGATGAAAACCGACTCATTGTCCGTGGTCCTCGCCGGCGGTGGAACGGCGGGCCATATCAATCCGCTGCTGGCCATTGCCGCCGCCATCCGCGAGGCCCGCCCCGATGCGAGGCTGCTCGCGGTCGGAACGTCCACCGGCATGGAGACGAGACTGGTTCCGGCCGCCGGGCTCGAGTTGGCCACCATTGACCGTGTCCCGTTCCCGCGGCGGCCCTCCGCGGATCTGCTTCGGCTGCCCCGCCGGCTGGCGGGCGCTGTAAAGCAGGCCGGGCGCATCCTGGACGACGCCGGGGCTGACGTCCTGGTGGGAGTGGGCGGCTACGTCTGCACACCGATGTACCTGGCGGCCTGGCGGCGGAAAATTCCGATCGTCATCCACGAAGCCAACGCCCGTCCCGGCCTCGCGAACAGGGTTGGGGCCCTCTTCAGCAGGCACGTTGCGGTGGCATTCGCCGGCACGCCACTGCGGCATGCTCGCCACGTAGGGATGCCCATGCGCCGGGAAATCTCCGCCATGGCCAGATCCACGGCCCGCGAAAGTGCCCTCACGGCGCTGGGGCTGCGGCCCGAAAAGCCGGTACTTATCGTGACGGGCGGATCGTCCGGGGCCCAGAGCATCAACCGAACGGTGGCGGCGTCCCTCGACGCGCTGGCAGAAGCCGGAATCCAGACCCTCCACATCACGGGGCGCGGCAAAACGGTGGAGGACAGTGACGGGAACGTCCTGCAGGGCGAGGGCTACCGGCAGCTCGAATATGTCGACGGCATGGAGTCGGTGTATGCCGCCGCGGACCTTCTGCTTGCCCGTGCCGGTGCGGCGACGGTCAGCGAGGCCGCCGCCGTCGGTGTTCCTGCAGTCTTCGTGCCACTGCCTATCGGCAACGGCGAGCAAGCTCTCAATGCCGACGGGCTGGTGCGGGCCGGCGGCGCATTGCTGGTGGCGGACCGCGAGTTTACTCCGGAGTGGGTCAGGTCGCGGCTCATTCCGCTCCTGACCGACCGGGCCCGGCTCGAAGCGATGGCAGCGAACTCAGAAAACCTTGGCATCAGGGATGCCGACCGGCTCATGGCCGGTCTCGTACTGGAAGCGGTATCCACATGACCAGCAACGGCACACTCCGCCAGGACGCGCTTGGCCGCGTGCACTTCATCGGCATCGGCGGTGTTGGCATGTCCGCCGTCGCCCGGATCATGGTCGCCCGGGGCGTGCCTGTCAGCGGTTCGGATGCCAAGGACCTGCCGGTCATGGCAGACCTCGCCGCAGCCGGAGCCACAGTGGCTGTTGGGTACGACGAGGCGAACCTCAGGGACGCCCAGACAGTGGTGGCGGGCTCCGCAATCCGGGCTGACAACCCCGAACTCGCAGCGGCCAAGGCCGCGGGCCTGCCGGTACTGCACCGATCAGAGGCGCTGGCGGCCACCATGGGTGACGACCTCGTGGTCACCGTGGCCGGCACACACGGCAAGTCGACCACCACGTCGATGATTGCCGTGCTGCTCCAGGGCGCGGGCCTGGACCCTTCATTCGCCATCGGGGCCAACGTTCCGGCGCTCGGTGTCAACGCGGCGAACGGCTCGTCCAAGGTGTTCGTGGCCGAAGCCGATGAGTCCGACGGGTCCTTCCTGAACTACCGCCCGCAGATCGCCGTTGTCACGAACGTGGAGCCGGACCACCTGGACCACTATGGCACTGCCGAAGCGGTGTACGAGTCCTTCGACCTGTTCACTGCGCTGCTGCCGGCAGACGGCGTGCTGGTCGCCTGCGCGGACGACGCCGGAGCGCTGGCTCTGGCCCGGCGCACCACGGAGCGCGGCAACACGCGTGTTGTTCTGTACGGCACCTCCGATGAGGCTGACATCCGGCTGTCCGACGGCGGCCCCGGCAACGTGGCGGTCACGACGGCGGCGGGGAAGTTTCCGCTGTCGCTGCAGGTTCCCGGCCGGCACAATGCGCTCAACGCCGCTGCCGCGATGGCGGTTGCTCTGGAGCTTGGCGTGGAGCCGGAGTCTGCGGCGTCGGCGCTGGCAGGTTTCTCGGGCGCGTCGCGGCGGTTTGAGTTCAAAGGTGAGGGCAGGGGAGTGCGGGTGTACGACGACTACGCCCACCACCCCACTGAGGTGCGGGCCGCCGTCGCCGCCGCACGCTCGGTGGCAGGGGACCACAAGGTCCACGTCCTGTTCCAGCCCCACCTTTTTTCCAGGACCCGTGAATTTGCCGAGGAATTCGCCGGGGCACTTAACATGGCCGACACGGCCCTGGTGCTGGACATCTATCCGGCGAGGGAGGACCCCATCCCCGGAGTGACGAGCGCGCTCATCACCCGGCACCTGGGCGAGGGCGGCCGCTTGGTCGCAGGAGGGCAGGCAGCCGTGGAGGCCATGGCCGCCGTTGCGCAGCCAGGCGACATCATCCTGACGGCCGGGGCCGGAGACGTGACAGCATACGGTCCCCTCATCGTGGAGTCGCTCGGTGGCTAGTACCCGCCGCCCCACCTACCGGCCCGTCGGGTCCGGAAAGCCAGTCGGGTCCGCAGACCAGGCAAAGACGCCGGACACCCATAAGGACGCGCAGCCGCGAGTGATCACCGCGTCCAAGAGCGCACCAGCGCCCGCTTCGGAGCCCAGGAAACGCGCCCCGGAGCCCCGGAAAGCAACCGGGCGGGACCGGACGCCGAATAACCAGGCGGAGCAGCAGAGCCGGATCCAGGCCGTTCTGGCCACCGCTCAGCGCCCGTGGCGCAAAGGCGCGGAACAGAAGGCATCGCCCGACAGCACCCGTACGGGACGGAAGAGTGCCAGCCAGGACGGGGCAGACCAGAACAGCGCAGACCAGGACAACGTCCTCGCCTTTCCGGAGCCCAAAGGCAGGCGGCTCAGGCGCAATGCCATTATGGCGGCATGCGTTGTTGCCGCACTTGTCGCCGGCCTGATCGTGGCCGCCGTCTACTCGCCTGTGCTGGCCGTCAAAACGGTGACGGTGAGCGGTACCAAGCTGCTTAAGCCTGCGCAGGTCCAGGCCGCCCTCAAGCCGCTTGAAGGCACGCCGCTGCCACAGGTGAACGACGGGGATGTCGAAAGGCTGCTCAAGCCCCTCGTCCAGATCAAGTCGGTGACCACCCAGGCCCGTCCACCCTCCGAGCTGGTGGTCCAGGTTCACGAGCGTGTTCCGGTGGCACTCGTCAAGCGCGGCGCCGAGTACATGCTGGTGGACGTGGAGGGCGTTCGCCTGACCGCTACGGCAGATCCCGCAAACGTGAAGCTGCCGGTCATCGACGGCGGTGCCGGTGCGATCGGCAAAGACCTCTTCCAAGCAACCACAGCTGTACTGGGCGCCCTTCCGGCCAGTGTTCTTGCCAAGCTCTCCAACGCTTCAGCTAAATCGGTGGATGCGGTTGAACTGAAGCTGGTGGACGGCCAGACCATCATCTGGGGCAACGAGGGGGAGCGGGAGTTGAAGGCACGGGTGCTCGAGGCGCTGCTGAAGGTTCCCGCGGACCCGGCCAACCCGGTGAACGTCTACGACGTCAGTGTGCCCCGGCACCCCGTGACGCGCTGATTCCGTGACAGGCTGACACGCCGTATTTCGCCGTGATTAGTCCGACACGCGGGGTCGGTTATTGAATGTACGAAGCATAGGAAATAGCGTCACAGACATGAGTTACTTGACATAACTATAACCTTCAACTCGAAGGTTAAGGTTCAGCGCTTCAAGCTCGACTCCATCAGATTTCGCAACAGGACACGAACAAGGGACACGTAACGTGGCAGCTCCGCAGAATTACTTGGCCGTCATCAAGGTCGTCGGCATCGGCGGCGGTGGCGTGAACGCAGTCAACCGCATGATCGAGGTGGGTCTCCGCGGTGTCGAATTCATCGCGATCAACACCGATGCCCAGGCGCTGCTGATGAGCGATGCCGACGTCAAGCTTGACGTCGGACGCGAACTGACACGCGGGCTTGGTGCCGGAGCCAATCCGGAGGTCGGCAAGCAGGCTGCCGAAGACCACGCTGACGAGATCGAGGAAGTGCTCCGCGGGGCAGACATGGTCTTCGTTACTGCCGGCGAGGGCGGCGGCACGGGCACAGGCGGAGCGCCGGTGGTGGCACGCATTGCGCGTTCCCTCGGTGCCCTGACCATTGGTGTGGTCACACGGCCGTTCACGTTCGAAGGACGCCGCCGTGCAGGCTCCGCGGAGGCCGGCATTGACGCCCTCCGTGACGAAGTGGACACGCTGATCGTGATCCCCAACGACCGCCTGCTGTCCATCAGCGACCGCAACGTCTCGGTCCTGGACGCGTTCCGTTCCGCCGACCAGGTCCTGCTGTCCGGTGTCCAGGGCATCACCGACCTGATTACCACTCCTGGCCTGATCAACCTCGACTTCGCCGACGTCAAGTCCGTCATGCAGGGCGCCGGATCGGCCCTAATGGGCATCGGGTCCGCCCGCGGTGAGGACAGGGCGGTCAAAGCGGCCGAACTTGCCATCGCGTCGCCGCTGCTTGAGGCTTCCATCGACGGTGCGCACGGTGTGCTGCTCTCGATCCAGGGCGGATCCGACCTCGGCCTGTTCGAGATCAACGAGGCCGCCCGTCTGGTCCAGGAGGTGGCACACCCCGAGGCCAACATCATCTTCGGTGCCGTGATCGACGACGCCCTCGGGGATGAAGCCCGTGTAACTGTGATCGCTGCCGGCTTCGACGACGTCAAGGCCACATCGCCGTCCATGGACCAGTCGCAGCCGCAGGCTGCGCCGCAGCGTCCGGCGGTTCCGGCGTCCGCGCCGTCGAGCCCGGGGCCGTCGAACAGCCAGCCGCAGGTCCACGTCCAGCCGGTGCACGCCGGAGTCGGGGCCGCGGGCCTGGGCAGCTGGGGCCAGCAGCGCCAGTCTGCAGTCCCCGCAGACTCGGGGTTCGACGTCGACCTTCCGTCGGTCGTGGAGCCGGACCTCTCCGGCGGCCGCTCCGATGACCTGGACGTTCCGGACTTCCTGAAGTAGGCGTCTTCCTGCAGCAGGCGGACGCCGGGCGGCACTGCCGTCCGGCGCCCCTTGCTGAAGCTCTCTTGATTGTTGGTGTTCTGATTGTTGTCGGTGTTCTGATTGTTTCTGTGGCGTGCTGAAGTCCTGCCCGGGGTGTCTGTGGCGTTCACGAACACGGGGGCGGGCAATCTTGCCCTGCACGTGGGCGATGACGCCCCGTCCGTCATGCGGCGACGCGATGATCTGGACGCTGCTGCCGGCATTGCGCCCCGCCGGTTCCAGTACATGAACCAGGTTCATGGCAATGAAGTGGCCTTGGTGGACTCGCCGGGTGTTGCCCCCACGGCGGATGCGATGGTGTCCCGCACGCTGCCGTTGGCGGTGATGGTTGCCGACTGCATTCCCATGGTGCTGGTAGGTGACTCAGGCGCAGGCGGGCCGGTGCTTGGCGTGGTCCACGCCGGGCGCCCGGGCCTGGCCTCAGGTGTGATCCCCGCGGCGGTGGAGCAGATGCAGGCAACGGGCGCGCGTGATGTTCGCGCCTGGCTGGGGCCTTCAATCTGCGGTCAGTGCTATGAAGTTCCGGACGGGCTGCGGGACGACGTTGCCGCCTTCGTGCCGTCCGCCTGGTCCACTACCAGCTGGGGAACCGCCGCGCTTGATCTGCCGCGCGGTGCGGCGAACCAACTCGAATCCCTGGGCGTCCCGGTCGAATACCGGGGACCCTGCACGCTGGAGACGGAAGCGCTCTACTCGTATCGGCGGGACCGTCAATCAGGACGGTTCGCGGGCCTGGTGTGGTCCCATGAGTGAGGCTACGCCGGAAACCGACCCCCGGACGCGTGAGCTGAAGCAGCGGCTGGATGCCGTACAGCGCCGGATTGCAGACGCCGCCGCGGCTGCCGGCCGGACCGACGACCCGCCGCGGCTTATCGTCGTGTCCAAGTACCATCCCGCCGATGATGTCCGCCGGCTGGCCTCATTGGGGGTCACGGATTTCGGGGAGAACAGGGACCAGGAGGCCTCCCAGAAGGCGGCGTCGCTGAGCGGGCTGGATGTGCGGTGGCACTTCGTGGGCCAACTCCAAAGCAAGAAGGCCAAGAGCGTGGTCCGTTATGCTCACGCCGTCCACTCAGTGGACCGTCCGCAACTCGTGGAGTCACTCGCCAAGGCGATGGCCGCAGAGCAGGAGAAGTCAGGACGGGACAGCCTGGACTGTTTCATCCAGGTCAGCCTGGACGACGACGAGGCGGCGCACCGCGGCGGGGCCGCGCCTGCTGACGTTCCGCTCCTGGCTGACCGGTTGGAAGGAGCCTTAGGCCTCCGTCTCGCCGGTGTCATGGCGGTGGCCCCGCTGGGGGCCGACCCCGACCGCGCGTTCGCAAAACTTGCTGACATTTCGGCCCGGCTCAAGAGCGGCCACCCCGGCGCCGTAGCCGTTTCCGCAGGTATGAGCCAGGACCTGGAAGCAGCTATCCGTTTCGGCGCGACACACCTCAGAATCGGTTCGGATATTCTCGGATCGCGCCCGGCGGTGCGATAGCGTCTGAGTATTGGAAGTGAATGGCGGGGATTCCAATGCTGTCAGTCTTTATTTGGGCGGCCCGCTTACGGACACGATTAGGAGTCGACCATGGCCGGCGCTCTGCGCAAGACAATGATCTATCTTGGGCTCGCCGATGGCGAAGAGCACTACGAGTCTGAGCTTTCCACCCAGCAAAAGGATGAGGACCAAATGGAGCCTGACCGCGAGGAGCGCCGTGCCCCGGCGCCTGTCCGCGAGGTCGTCCGTGAAGCGCCACCCGCCGCCGAAGAGGAATACCGCGCACCCGTGACACCTATTAAACGTGCGGCTTCGAGCCGCGAAGAGACCACCGGACTGCGGCAGATCACCACGATCCACCCGCGCTCCTACAATGACGCCAAGCTCATCGGTGAAAGCTTCAGGGACGGCATCCCCGTCATCATGAACGTCACGGACATGGGCGAGGCTGACGCCAAGCGGCTCGTGGACTTCTCCGCGGGGCTGGTCTTTGGCCTCCGCGGCAGCATTGAGCGTGTCACCAACAAGGTCTTCCTGCTGTCGCCGTCATACATTGAAGTCATCGGCGATGATAAGAAGGCCAGCGAGACCACCGCCAGCTTCTTCAACCAGAGCTAACCAGGGTCCGTCGGATGCCAGGCAGGGACACCTGCCTGGCAATCCGTGTTGAAATAGTGATTGTGCTGAAATACTGGTGCAGCATTGAAGTCAGACTGACAGGATGCCACGGCATCCGGAATGAACATGGAGATATGGGTTAGCTCATGGGACTAGTATTCGGGCTCGTCTATATCGTCCTGCTGTTCGTGTTTGTCGCCCTGATCGTGCGTCTCGTGTTTGACTGGGTCCAGATGTTTGCCCGTGAATGGCGCCCCCGGGGCATGGCGCTTGTGGCCGCCCATGCGGTGTACTCGGTCACCGACCCACCGCTGAAAGTTCTGCGCCGCGTCATCCCGCCGCTGCGGCTGGGTGGCGTCTCGCTCGACCTTGGCTTCCTGGTGTTGTTCATCGCCCTCAGCATCGCGATGGCCATCGCCAGGTCCTTCGCATAGTTTCGCAGCAGCTTGCAGCACGGTGGCCGTCCCTGACCGGGTGGCCGATCGCGCTGAAATCTCCGGTTTGACACAACGTGTTGAATTAGAGGAACCAGACCATATTTAGGTACCGTAGTTTTGAACGGCCGGAAGGCCTACTGACTAACTAGACCAACGAGGTGACCAGATGGCTTTGACGCCAGAAGACGTTGTCAACAAGCGCTTTCAGCCGACCAAGTTCCGCGAAGGCTACGACCAGGATGAAGTTGATGACTTCCTGGACGAGATCGTCGTTGAACTGCGCCGCCTGAACCAGGAAAACGACGAACTTCGCAAGAAGCTCGCCGAAGCTGGCAGCGGAACCGCCGCGGCGGCTACAACAGTGGCACCGGTCGTTGAGAAGGTTCCCGCACCCGCCAAGGCAGACAAGGACGAATCGCGCGCCAAGGCAGAAGCCGAAGCAAAGGCCGCCGAGCTTGCCAAGAAGAAGGAAGCGGAGCAGGCAGTTGCTGTTGCAACCCAGGCTCCCGCTGCCGCCGGTGGCAACGTATCCGACTCCGCCGCCGGCCTGCTTGCCATGGCCCAGCAGATGCACGACCGCCACATCGCCGATGGCCAGGAACAGCGCGACAAGATCATTGCCGAAGCGCAGATCGAAGCCAGCAGCCTCGTCAACGACGCCCAGGAGAAGTCCCGGAAGATCCTTGGCGCACTGGAGCAGCAGCGCTCCGTCCTCGAACGCAAGGTGGAGCAGCTCCGCGGCTTCGAGCGGGACTACCGCTCCCGCCTGAAGGCCTACATCGAAGGCCAGCTGCGCGACCTGGACGCCCGCGGCTCCGTCGCAGCGCCTGAGGTCGGCGAAAGCAACGCCACCGTTTAGCACGTATTCTGAAAGCCGGTGGCTGAGGGTTCCTCGGCCACCGGCTTTTGTGATTAACAAGAACGCTTCCCTAATGAAAGCACCATGACTGACGAACTCGCCGCCGACGCAGCCCATCCAGCCTCCCCGCGCCCGCGGCCCCGTCGGGCGGTGCTCCTCTCCCTGTTTGCCGGGCTGGCTGTCTTCGCGTACGTGTTCGACCAGCTCACCAAGCTGTGGGTGACGAGCACGATGGTGGAAGGCGAACGGATCCCCGTGCTGCCGCCGCTGCTGCACTGGTACTACATCCGCAATTCGGGCGCCGCATTTTCCATCGGGGAGAACGTGACGTGGGTTTTCACCATCATCATGGTGGCTGTCTCCGTCGCCATCGTGTTCCAGCTGCGCAGGCTTGGTTCCGCGTGGTGGGCAGTGGCACTGGGCCTCCTGCTCGGCGGGGCCCTTGGCAACCTGACGGACCGGCTGTTCCGCGAGCCTTCCTTCGCCATGGGCCACGTCATCGACTTCATCCAGCTGCCCAATTTCGCGATCTTCAATATCGCGGACTCGGCGGTTGTGTCCTCTGTGGTCCTTATCTGCCTACTCACGCTGCGCGGCATCGGCCTGGACGGCTCGCGTCACGCAGGACCCAACTCGCGTCACGCAGGACCCAAGCAGGACGGAAGCAAGGATGTCTGAACGGGTGGTCGTGCCGGAGGAACTCGACGGCAGCCGGGTTGATGCCGGGCTGGCCAAGCTGATGGGCGTGTCCCGGTCGCAGGCGGCCACCCTCATCGCCGAAGGCAATGTCCTCAGCGGCGGCAAAAAGGTGGGTAAGTCCGCCAAGCTCGCGTCGGGCACAGTGCTCCACGTGACGGTCCCCGAGCGGCGGGACCCCCTGGAAATTGTGGAGGAAGTTGTGGAAGGCCTGAAGATACTGCTGGACGACGACGACTTTGTGGTCGTCGATAAGCCGGTAGGGGTGGCAGCCCATCCGTCTCCGGGCTGGGTGGGGCCCACCGTCGTCGGAGGGCTGGCAGGCGCCGGATACCGCGTGTCCACGTCAGGATTCGCTGAGCGGGCAGGCATTGTCCACCGTCTCGACGTTGGCACGTCCGGAGTCATGGTGGTGGCCAAAACAGAGCCGGCCTACACCGCGCTGAAGCGTGCTTTCAAGGAACGCACCGTGGACAAGGTCTATCACGCCGTGGTCCAGGGCCTCCCGGACCCCCTGCAGGGGACCATCGACGCGCCGATCGGCCGCCACCCGGACCACGACTGGCGCTTCGCCGTCATCGAAGACGGCCGGCCGTCAGTGACCCACTACGAGGTCCTCGAGGCCTACGGAAAGGCCACCCTGGTGGAGGTGCACCTGGAAACGGGCAGGACTCACCAGATCCGGGTCCACTTCGCGGCGCTGCGCCACCCGTGTGCCGGTGACCTCACGTACGGCGCCGACCCGCGTCTCGCCGCAACCCTTGGCCTGACCCGGCAGTGGCTACACGCCCGGCAGCTCGGCTTTGACCACCCGAGGACCGGGGAGCGCGTGACCGTCACCAGTGAATATCCGGAGGATCTGGCCTACGCGCTGCAGGTCCTGGAATCCGGCCGGGCCTGAACCCGCTTCGGGGGGCCAGTCCGCCGGCAGGTCAGCGCTGATTGTCACGGGGAGACCACTAGAATGGTTCGGTGACTTCCAGCAATGACTCGTTCGTCCATCTCCACACCCACACCGAGTACTCCATGCTGGACGGCGCCGCCCGGCTCGGTGAGCTGTTCGACGAAACCGAGCGGCTCGGGATGCCCGCCCTCGCCACCACAGACCACGGCTACCTTTTCGGCGCCTTCGACTTCTGGAAAAAGGCCACTGACAAGGGCATCAAGCCCATCATCGGTGTGGAAGCCTATGTGACCCCCGGTACCGCGCGCGGCGACAAAAGCCGCGTGCGGTGGGGCGATGAAAGCCAGCGCAAGGACGACGTCTCCGGCGGTGGTTCCTACACGCACATGACGCTCCTGAGTTACAACAACGTGGGCATGCGCAACCTGTTCCGTGCGTCGTCGATCGCCTCACTGGACTCGGTCTTCGGCAAATGGCCCCGGCTGGACCGCGAACTGCTGAACACTTACTCCGAAGGGCTCATCGCGACGACGGGCTGCCCGTCCGGTGAAATCCAGACCAGGCTGCGGCTTGGCCAGTACCGCGAGGCACTGGAAGCGGCAGCGGAGTTCCGCGACATCTTTGGCGCCGAGAATTACTTCTGCGAACTCATGGACCACGGCCTCGACATCGAGCGGCGCGTCACGGGTGACCTGCTGCGCCTTGCCAAGGAACTCAATCTCCCGCTCGTGGCCACCAACGACCTGCACTACACACACGAGCACGACGCCAAGGCACACGAGGCGCTGCTGGCCATCCAGTCCGGATCCACCCTGCTCGAACCCACGTACGACGACGGCGGCTCCCGCTTCGCCTTCTCCGGCAGCGGCTACTACCTGAAGTCACCGCAGGAAATGCGTGACCTGTTCCGCGACCACCCCGAGGCGTGCGACAACACGCTCCTGATCGCCGAGCGCTGCGAGGTTTCGTTCAACACCGGCGCCAACTACATGCCCCGCTTCCCCTGCCCGGAGGGAGAGGACGAAACATCCTGGCTGGTCAAGGAAGTCGATAAGGGACTCCACTACCGCTACCCCCAGGGCATCCCGGACAAGGTCCGCAAGCAGGCGGACTATGAGCTGGAAGTCATTACCTCCATGGGCTTCCCGGGCTACTTCCTCGTGGTGGCCGACTTCATCAACTGGGCCAAGAACAACGGCATCCGGGTCGGTCCGGGCCGCGGCTCGGGCGCCGGTTCCATGGTGGCCTACGCCATGCGCATCACCGACCTCGATCCGCTGCACCACGGCCTGATCTTCGAGCGCTTCCTCAACCCGGACCGCGTCTCCATGCCTGACTTCGACGTTGACTTCGATGACCGGCGCCGCTCCGAGGTGATCGACTATGTGACGCGCAAATACGGCGACGAACGTGTGGCGATGATTGTCACCTATGGCACCATCAAGACCAAGCAGGCGCTTAAGGACTCCTCCCGCGTGCTGGGCTACCCGTTCAGCATGGGCGAGCAGCTGACCAAGGCGCTGCCGCCGGCTGTCATGGCCAAGGACATTCCGCTGGCCGACATCCAGAACCCGGAGGCCAAGCGCTACAGTGAAGCCGCTGACTTCCGTCAGCTGATCAGCAGCGACCCCGAGGCTGCCAAGGTTTTCGAGACGGCTCTGGGCATCGAAGGCCTGAAGCGGCAATGGGGTGTGCATGCGGCAGGCGTGATCATGTCCTCGGACCCGATCATCGACGTGATCCCGATCATGCGCCGTTTCCAGGACGGGCAGGTCATCACGCAGTTCGACTACCCGACGTCCGAAGGCCTCGGCCTGATCAAGATGGACTTCCTCGGCCTGCGGAACCTGACGATCATTTCCGACGCCCTGGAAAACATCAAGATGAACCGCGGCATCGAACTCGACCTCGAAACCCTGGCCCTTGACGACACCGCGTCCTACGAGCTGTTGGCCCGGGGCGACACCCTCGGCGTCTTCCAGCTCGACGGCGGCCCCATGCGCTCCCTGCTCAAGCTCATGAAGCCTGACAACTTCGAAGACATCTCGGCCGTGCTCGCCCTCTACCGGCCAGGTCCCATGGGCGCCAACGCCCACACCGACTACGCGCTGCGCAAGAACAAGATCCAGGAAGTCGTCCCGATCCACCCGGAACTGGCCGAACCGCTGGCGGAGATCCTTGGCACGACCTACGGCCTGATCGTGTACCAGGAGCAGGTTATGGCCGTGGCGCAGAAGCTCGCGGGCTACTCCCTGGGGCAGGCAGACATCCTGCGCCGCGCCATGGGCAAGAAAAAGAAATCCGAGCTGGACAAGCAGTTCGCAGGCTTCTCCCAGGGCATGCAGGACAACGGCTACTCGATGGAGGCCGTTAAGACGCTCTGGGACATCCTGCTGCCGTTCTCCGACTACGCCTTCAACAAGGCCCACTCGGCCGCGTACGGCGTGATTTCCTACTGGACCGCCTACCTGAAAGCGCACTACGCACCGGAGTACATGGCGGCATTGCTGACGTCGGTCGGAGACGACAAGGACAAATCGGCGATCTACCTGAACGAATGCCGGCGCATGGGCATCACCGTGCTCCCGCCCGACGTCAACGAGTCAGCGCTCAACTTCACCCCGGTGGGCAACGATATCCGCTTCGGGATGGGCGCCATCCGCAACGTCGGCGTCAATGCCGTCGAGGCCATGGTGGCCACACGCGAGAAAGAGGGCGCGTACACGTCCTTCAAGGATTACCTCATGAAGGTCCCGGCTGTCGTGTGCAACAAGCGCACCGTGGAATCCCTGATCAAGGCAGGTGCGTTCGACTCGCTGGGCCACCACCGCCGCGCGCTGGCGATGATCCACGAAGAGGCGATCGACTCGGTCATCACCCTCAAACGCAATGAGGCGATCGGCCAGTTCGATCTGTTTGCCGGCTTCGATGAGGCCGAATCCGAGGCGTCCCTGAGCATCGAGATCCCCGACCTTCCCGAATGGGAGAAGAAAGACAAACTCTCGTTCGAACGCGACATGCTCGGACTGTACGTCTCGGACCACCCGCTGCAGGGCCTCGAGGGGCTCCTGAGCCAGCACGCCGATCAGTCCATCACCTCGATCATCGCCGAGGACGGCCCCCACGACGGCGCAATCGTCACCATTTCCGGCATGATCACCTCGCTCAGCCGCAGGATCGCCAAGGCCAGCGGCAACGCCTATGCCCGGGCGGAGATCGAGGACCTTGGCGGTTCCATGGAAGTGATGTTCTTCGGACAGGTGTACGGCCCCATCGCCTCGGTTCTGGCCGAGGACCTCATCGTGGTGGTCAAGGGCCGCCTGCAACGGCGCGACGACGGCGCCGTCACCCTGAACTGCATGGAGCTCTCCGTCCCGGATCTTAGCGAGGGCACGAATGGCCCCATCGTGATCACGATGCCCACACACAAGGCCACGGAGGCCGTGGTCACGGAGCTTGGGGATGTGCTGCGCAACCACCGCGGCAACTCGGAAGTGCGGATCAACCTGCAGGGCGACACCCGTGTGGAGGTCATGGGGTTGCCCGTGCATCTTAGGGTCAATCCGAACCCGTCCCTCTTCGGTGACCTCAAAGTGCTGCTGGGGCCCGCCTGCCTGGACGTCTAGGTGTATTGTCCCGGCAGGTTGGTGACACGGGGATTTACTTGAAGCAATAAGAGGACCTCCGGGTGTTGTGTGGTGCTTGTCGAGAGCGAAC
>NZ_JBIVOO010000017.1:0-95407 GCF_044754165.1 Arthrobacter sp. NPDC093139 | reverse complement strand
TTTGTGTTCGCTCTCGACAAGCACCACACAACACCCGGAGGTCCTCTTATTGCTTCAAGTAAATCCCCGTGTCACCAACCTGCCGGGACAATACACCTAGTGGGCTTCAAACTGCATCGGGCTGGGGTTTAGGTTCCCTGACGTGTATCTGAGAGACCCCCGGGGGCCGCGTTAGCGGGCGTAGGGGTCGGCGATGCCGAGGTATTGGGTGGTGGTGTATTCGGCGATGCCTTCGGTGCCGCCTTCGCGGCCGAGTCCGGATTGTTTGACGCCGCCGAAGGGGGCTGCGGCGTTGGAGATGACGCCGGCGTTGAATCCGACCATGCCGAACTCGATTTGTTCGGCCACGCGCAGGAGCCGGTTGAAGTCGCGGGTGTAGAGGTAGGAGGCGAGGCCGTATTCGGTGGCGTTGGCGAGCCGGATGGCGTCCTCCTCGGTGGTGAAGGTGGTGACGGGGGCGACGGGGCCGAAGATTTCCTGGCGGAGGATCTCGGCGTCGTTCGGGACGTTGCCCAGCACGGTGGGCTGGTAGAAGTAGCCGGGTCCGTCCACGGGTGCCCCGCCGGTGACGGCAACTGCTCCGGCGTCGACGGCGGCGCGGACCAGGGCGTGGACGTTGTCGCGGGCTCCGGCCTCGATGAGCGGGCCGACCTGGGTGGTGGGGTCGGTGCCGCGGCCGGTGGTCAGGGCGCCCATGGCGGCGGCGAACTTCTGCGTGAATTCTGCGGCGACGGTTTCGTGGACGAGGAAGCGGTTGGCGGCGGTGCAGGCTTCGCCCATGTTCCGCATTTTGGCGGCCATGGCCCCTTCGACGGCGGCATCGAGGTCGGCGTCCTCGAAGACGATGAAGGGGGCGTTGCCGCCGAGTTCCATGGAGGTGCGCAGGACGTTCTGGGCGGCCTCGGCCATCAGTCGCTTGCCGACGGGGGTGGAACCGGTGAAGGAGACCTTCCGCAGCCGGGAGTCCTTCAGGAGCGGACCGGAGATGCCGGAGGCGCTGGCGGAGGCGACGACGTTGAGGACGCCGGCCGGGAGTCCGGCGTCGAGCATGGTCTGCGCGAAGTACTGGGCCGTGAGCGGGGTGAGTTTGGCGGGTTTGAGGACCATGGTGCAGCCGGCGGCGACGGCGGGTGCGACCTTGCGGGTGGCCATGGCCAGGGGGAAGTTCCAGGGCGTGATGAGCAGGCAGGGTCCGACGGGTTTGTGCTGGACGAGGATCTTGTTTTTGCCTTCGGGGGTGGTGAGGTAGCGGCCGTAGTCGCGGACGGCCTCTTCGGAGAACCAGCGCAGGAACTCGGTCCCGTAGGTGACCTCGCCGCGGGCTTCGGCCAGCGGTTTGCCCATTTCCAGGGTCATCAGCAGCGCGAAGTCCTCGGCGCGTTCGGTGACCAGGTCGAAGGCCCGGCGCAGGATCTCTGCCCGCACCCGGGGTGCGGTGCGCGCCCAGGACGCCTGGGCTGCGTCTGCCGCGTCGAGCGCGGCGATAGCGTCGTCACTGGTGGCCGACGCGAGGGTGGCGAGTACCTCCCCGGTGGCGGGGTCGTGGACGTCGAACGTGCCGCCGTCGGACGCGTCCCGCCACTCACCATTGATCAGCAGGCCGGTGGGAACGGAGGCGAGGAGAGACGCCTCACGCTCCGGCGAGACGGCAGGGGAAATTACAGGCGAAGTGGTCATGTGGGGTCTCCTTCAGAAAAACTCAGAGGGGGTGGCAGGTATGCCTGCGCGCTTCAGGCTGTACTCCTGCAAGAGCAGGAAGTTAACGGCGGTGATGGCGGCGGGGTGCTCCCGCCGCCATCACCTGGTTTTGGTTGGTGCTAGGCCTCAGGTTTGAGAATGCGGTTGAGATCGCGCTGGGTTAGTGCGCGTGTGCCCTCGAATTGGGGGTCTTTCCTCAGCTCTACTACCAGGCCGTAGCCGAGGAGGGCGACGATCACGGTGAACGGCAGTGCCGATAGCATGGCCGCCTGCTGGAGTGCGCCCAGGCCTCCGACGATGAGGAGTACAACTGCGCACAGGCCGGTAAGCAGGCCCCAGGTTGTCAGGACTGGTTTGGTGGGTTTGAGTGTCCCGCGGGAGGACATCATGCTGAGCACGTAAGTGTTCGCGTCGGCGCCGGAGACGAAGTACATCACGACCAGGAAGATCGCCACCACGGAGGTGATGCCGGACAGCGGGAGTTCGGCGAGGGTGGCGAAGAAGGCCGAGTTGACGTCCTCCAGCGCCGCGGCACCGATCTGGCCTTGATTCTCCATGTCGAACTTGATCGCCGAGCCGCCGAAGATGGTGAACCAGGCGAAGAACACGACGCTCGGAACAATCATGACGCCGGCGATGAATTGACGCACTGTGCGTCCCCTGGAGATCTTTGCGAGGAAGACCCCAACGAAGGCACCCCAGCTCAGCCACCAGGCCATCATGAAGTAGGTCCACCACTGCATCCACTGGACGTCGTCGGGGGTGCTGGGCGTCAGCAGGCTCACGGCAAAGAATTCGCTGAAGTATTGACCGAGCGAACGGAAGAACAGGTTCGAGATGAAGTTGGTGGGGCCGGTGAACAACACGTAGAGGGCCAGCCCCGCGGAGAGAACCATGGTGCCTTGGCTGAGGTACTTGATGCCGCGGTGTACGCCGGAGAGTGCGGAGAGCGTGAAGATGACCGTGATGACGGCGATGATCAGGATCTGGCCCACAAGGCTGGAGGGAATCCCGAACACCCGGTCGACGCCTTCGCCGATCTGGGAGGCGCCGAGCCCCAAGGACGTCGTTGTTCCGAAGAGGGTGGCGATGATGGCGAAGATGTCGATCATTTTGCCGAACCAGCCGTCGACCAGCTTGCCGAAGACCGGGCGCAGCATGGGTGACACCAGTCCGGCGTTGTTGCGGCGGTGTGTGGAGTAGGCGATGGCGAGGCCGAAGACGCCGAAGACTGCCCAGGCGTGCGGGCCCCAGTCAAAGTAGGAGAACTGCATGGCCCGGACCGCGGCTTCCATGGTGCCGGCCTCGGCCAGGCCGTGGGGTGGTGAGGCGAAGTGCGAGATCGGCTCGGCGACGCCGTAGCTGATCAGGCCGATTCCCATGACCGCGGAGAGGATCATGGCGAGCCAGGACCAGGTGCTGAAGTCTGGCTTCGCGTCGTCGGCGCCGAGCCGGATGGTTCCGAACCGGCTGATTCCGATGTAGATGAGCAGGCCGATGCAGCCAAGGGTTACAACGAGGTAGCTCCAGCCGACGCTCTCGGCGACCCAGTTCATGGCCGCGGTCATGACGGCGCTCAGGTTCTCGGGGGCAAGTGATGCCCAGGCGGTGAATGCGGCGATGAGCCCGACGGATGTCCAGAAGACGGCCCCGGGCTTGTGCCGGAGACGGTCGGCTTTGGCCATCGCGGTTTCGTTTGTCGGCTCGGTGGGAGCGGGGGAGTTTGATGACTTGAGGTTGTCGCCCATGCCGGGGGATGTTTCATCCATCAGGTCCTCGACATTTTTGATGTGGGTCATGAGTGCTCCAGGTTGCAGTGGCGCTGCATAGGTTTGAGTTGGGGAGGCCTCCGAGTGGAGGAGGTGGCCGCCTGGACCAGTCCGTGGGGGCAGGTTGGTCCGGGCGGCGGCCCGATGCGGTAGGTCAGAGTTCCTCGAGGCGTGCGCCGTCAAAGAAGCGGCCTGCCTTGTAGATCATGGGGTCAGCGTCTGCGACCTCAGCGTGCCGGACCCGGCCGACGAAGATCGTGTGGGTTTTGGCCTGGAAGCGTTCCTTGATCTCGGCCTCAAGTGAGGCTGCCGAGCCATCGATCAGTGGCACGCCGTTGGGTCCTACATGCCATTGAAGGTCGGCGAACTTGTCGGGAGCCTTTGAGGCGAACGTGCGTACCGTGTCGTGCTGTTCGTTGCTGAGGATGTTGATCCCGAAGTGCGCCGACTGGAACAGCGCCGGGTAGGTGGACGACGTCTTCTGGACGCAGACGAGAACGAGCGGCGGGTCCAGGGAGATTGAGGCATAGGAGTTGGCCGCGAGGCCCCGGGGTTTGCCGTCTTCGTCGACGGTCGTCACGACGGTGACTCCTGTAATGAACTGCCGGTTGAAGCCCTTCATGATGTCCAAGGGCAAGTTGCCGGTGAATTCGTCCACTACCACGTCTGCTGCGTCGTCCTCGAACGCTGAGTGGAGGGACGGAACTCCGAGGTCGGCCAGGAGCTCCGCGGCGTCCCAGGTAACCCGCTCGTAAGCAATCCGGCCATCGCGCAGCGTAAGGGCGTTCGAGCCGCGGGTCTCGACGACGCTTCCTGTGGGCGGAACCCCGCCGAGGGGATGCGTGAAGGTGCCGGTCGTTGTCCAGAAGATGGCGACGTCGTCACCGCTGGCGATGACCTTGTCGATGCGGGTGGTGAGATCCGGGAATGCCGCCCGGACGTCGAGGATTTCCTGCTGAAGTTCCTTCAGGCCGGTGATCTTTCCCGTGCCGGCGCTCTCACGGCGGTAGTCGTCGGTGACGATTGCGTCGAACGCGCTCACGTCACCCTCGTCCCAGGCTGCCGTCCAAGCTGCGGTTACGGTGTCAGTGATTGTCTGTTGCATGCCACAACCGTAAATCCTAGTGTGATCCACGTCAACACCCGAGAGGAAAAATGCCCCAAACCCGCGGAAGTTGTTAGATCGCTTGACGCGGTCCTTGTATGCAACGTAGGTTTGATGCATGCAAGAGACTCTTCAGGTGAAAACACAGGAACAGGGGACCGGCAATCAGCTCAGCCTCCTGGACAAACTCCGCAAGCTCGTCCTCAGCGGTGAGTACCCGCCGGGCGCGCCGCTTCCGGAGCTTTTCCTGGCCGAGGAGTTCGACGTGAGCAGGACGCCCGTCCGCGAGGCCCTCAAGCAACTGGAAAATGAGGGTCTTGTTGAAATACGGCCCAAGGTGGGCACCTTCGTCCGGATACCCACTCGCCGTGAGATCGTCGAGCTGTTCCAGCTAAAGGAAAGCCTCGAGGGCCTGGCGGCCAACCTGCTCGCAAGGCGCGGTCCGGTGCCGGAGCTGGACCTGCTCAAACGCAATATCGAGGCGTCTGAGGTGGCCGAGCGCAGAAGCGACAGCGCCAGGTATGCCGAACTGGTCCACGAGTTCCACTGGACCATCGTGAACGGTTCGGATAACTCGAAGCTCCGCGAGCACTACGGACGTCTCATGAACCAGCTTGCCTACCACCGGATCGTCCTGGAGACCGTTGAGCGTCCTGCCCGGATGCGGGCCTCCATCCGCGAGCACCAGTCTGTCCTCGATGCGATGTTGGAAAAAGACCCGACGGGTGCCGAACTTGCGATGCGCGGCCACGTCAATGCCTCAAGCCTTGCCGCGGCCCGTATCCAAGCGCCTGAGATGGGTGCCGAGAACTGAGAAGTCACCTGGCCTGGGTCCACCGCTTATGAACTGGGTTGACCAGCGTGTCCTACCTGCCGCCATACCAGCGAACTGCCCGCTTTCGCGGGTGCATATACGAAAGGACGTGCACTGTGCGCTCCCTGATTGCCACTAGGTCACGACGGAAGGACCTGAACCGTGTCTGATACAACCCTGACTTCCCTGTCCACTGACGGAACAGAGGATCAGCCGACCGCTGCGATGGAAGAACTCGCGCGGGGAATCGGTGTCCGGAAGATCACCGTCCTGACGGAAGAGCTCCTGCGCGACGGTCCCGGTGCCCTGCCCACCCGCGTGACCAGGGCGGCCGCAGCCGCCGTCATCCGCAACCCCTGGGCCGGCTCACCGGTCTCGACCGACCTCGCGTCCGAAACCGAACGGATCGCTCCGGTGCTCGCGAAGGTCCTGACGGACCGCCTCACCGCAGCGCTGGGCGGAGCTGATCAAATCGAGGCGTTCGGCAAGTCCGCTGTTGTCGGGTTGAACGGGGAGGTTGAGCACGCCGCTGCGCTGATCCACACACCGTACTTCGGCAATCTCGTCCGCGAGTTCCTCGAAGGCACATCGATCCTCTCCTTCTCAGACGACCGCGCAGAACCAGGGACCTCTATCGCCGTGCCGATGTGGCACAAGGAAGCCGCCTCCACGCGCAGCCACTACCAAACCCTGACGCTAAGCCTGAGCGATGCACCCCATCGGAACGAAATCGTCGTGATAGCCGCCGCCTCCTCAGGGTCCCGTCCGCACCCGCGCATCGGCGACCGAACAACTGACCGCCCCGTAACCGCTGAAATCCTGGAGGGAATCCTGCCGTGAACATCCGCAAGATCGTCACTTTGTCCGAAGAAATCCTGACCGAGGGCGGCCGCCCCGTGACTCCAGGGGCCCGCATCGCCGTCGCAGTCGCGGTAGTGGAGAACCCCTGGGCCGGCCAAGGCTTTGTCGAGGACCTCACCGAAGGCATCGATGCCACAGCTTCTGATCTCGGTGCCCTCCTCACCCCGAAAGTCATCGAGGCCCTCGGCGCCCCTGTCGAGGCCTACGGCAAGGCAGCAATCGTGGGCATCGACGGGGAGGTCGAGCACGGCTCGGCACTCATTCACACGCTCAAATTCGGCGACCACTACCGCAAGGCCGCATCCGCCACCACCCTGCTGCCCGCGGTCGAGAAACGTGCCCCGGCCGGCACGCTCTTCGACATCCCGATGAAGCACATCACGGATGCGACCATCCGCTCCCACCACCAGACCGTCGAGGTCAGGCTCGCCGACGCCCCCCACCCCGGAGAAATCCTCATTGCCCTGGCCGCCTCCGCCCAGGGCCGGCCCCAGGAGCGCCTGGCGCCCCTCTCCACAGAACAATGACAGGAACGCCGGAAACTCCCGTTGCACTCCTGCATGGAGTAGGCCTGGACTCAACCATGTGGGGGCCTGTCCAGGATGCACTCGGGCGTGAATCGATAGCGATCGATCTGCCCGGGCACGGGCGCCAGTCGCCCCTGACGAGACCGACGTCGCTGACGGAACTGGCCGAAGATGTGCTCCCACGCCTACCCGAACGAAGCCACCTCGTGGGGTTCTCTCTGGGGGCACTGATCGCGCAATACATCGCCAGATTCCATCCCGAACGGGTCGAGACGCTCACCTGCGTGAGCTCGGTCTGCCGGCGCACCGATACTGAGAGACAAGCGGTCGCGGCCCGGCTGGCATCAGCCGAGTCTGACTTCACATCGACCATCGAGGCATCGATCGATCGCTGGTACACCGGAACGGCCGTGCCTGCAGGGCTCGTGGACGGCACCCGTCGGACCCTGGAGGCGAATGACGTCCAATCCTTTGTGCATGCCTACCGCGTCTTCGCACTGGAGGACGCGGCGATCGGCACAGAGCTCGGCCGCATCGAGATTCCGACCCTGGCAATCACCGGCGAACTCGACCCGGGATCGACGCCGGAGATGACCAGACGCCTTGCCGCAGCGATCCCGGGCGCAAAGGCTGTCATCGTCCCCGGTGCACGGCACATGCTGCCCGTCCAGGACGCCGACGTCCTGGCCCGGGCAATCAACGAGTTCATAAAAGATTCCGAAGGAGTACGCGCATGACTGTTCGACTCGACCACTTCATTGGGGGTACTTGGTCTGCCCCCGCCGGCGGGGAATACTTCCCCAGCACCAACCCCGCAACACTCGAGGTTCTCTATGAGGCTGCCCGGGGGAGTGAGGAGGACGTCCGCCGGGCCGTGGCAGCGGCACGGACCGCGTTCCAGTCGCCGCTGTGGCATGACCTCACGGCAACGAAGCGCGGGCATCTGCTGCGCCGCCTCGGTGACCTGATCGGCGAGCACGCCGACGAACTCGCCGAGCTTGAGACCCTGGATAACGGCAAGCTTCTGCGCGAGATGCGCGGTCAGCTCGCCAGCCTGCCCGAGTACCTGTACTACTACGCCGGGCTCGCGGACAAGGTCCAGGGCAGCCAGATCCCCACGAATTCGCTCACGATGCTCAACTACACGCAGCGCGAACCGCTGGGTGTCGTGGGGGCGATCACGCCGTGGAACTCTCCTCTTACGCTGACCACCTCCAAGCTCGCCCCCGCTTTGGCTGCCGGCAACACCGTAGTCATTAAGCCCAGTGAGTACACGTCGCGGACCATTCTCCGGGTCGCCGAGTTGGCCTCCCAGGCAGGCTTCCCTGACGGTGTGGTGAACGTCGTCACCGGCTTCGGCCAGGAGGCAGGGGCGGCGCTGGTCAGCCATCCCGACCTCGCGAAGATCTCCTTTACAGGATCGACGCAGACGGGAGCCCGCATCGCGGCGGAAACCGCCTCAAGGTTCATCGGCTCCACGCTTGAACTTGGCGGCAAGAGCCCCAACATCGTGTTCGACGACGCCGACGTGTCCAATGCCGCGATGGGTGTCATCGCCGGAATTTTCGCCGCAGCAGGGCAGACCTGCATTGCGGGAAGCCGGGTCTTCGCGCACCGCAGCGTCTACGACGAACTCGTTGAGCGGGTTGCAGAACGGGCAGCATCGATCATCATCGGTGACCCGCTCCTGGCCACGACTGAGCTCGGCCCCCTCGCCTTTGGCGCACAGCTGGACAAGGTCAGCTCCTACGTCGACCTTGGCGTCAGCGAGGGTGCAACGGTCCGTACCGGAGGCCGCCGGCCCGAGATCGACCTTCCGGGGTTCTTCTTCTCGCCCACCGTCCTGACCGACGTCGACAACTCCATGCGCGTCGTGAGGGAGGAGATTTTCGGCCCAGTCGCCGCGATCATGCCCTTCGACTCCGAAGATGAGGTCGTCGGCCTGGCCAACGACACCGAATATGGCCTGGCCGCCGGCGTCTGGACCCAGAACCTTGCCCGCGCCCACCGGATGGCCCGACGGCTTGAGGCCGGCACCGTATGGGTCAACACCTACCGCGCCATGTCCCCCATGTCACCACGGCAAGGGTTCAAAAACTCGGGCGTAGGTATCGAGCACGGACTCGAATCCATGCACGAATACACACGGCTCAAGAGCGTCTGGATCAACACCGATGAAGGACCCGTATCCGACCCGTTCGTCCTCCGCAGCTGAAGGATCCCGCAATGCCTCTGATCGAAGTTTCCATCGCCCGGGGCCGGACCCCCGAACAGCTCCGCGCACTCATCGCCGGGCTTCACCGCGCCGCGGAGACCGCTGTGGGTGCGGTGCCGGAGAACACCACCGTCATCGTCCGCGAGATCGAGCACGAACACTGGTCCCGCGGCAACCAGACCATCGCCGAACGCAACGCGGCAGCCCAGTAAGCAGCCACGGCGAACGCCACACATCTCAAGGAGCATCACATGCGCTTTTCCCTTTTTGTCCACATGGAACGGTGGGACGAATCCGTCTCGCACCGCGAATGCTTCGAGAACCTCACGGAGCTCGCCCTCATCGCCGAGGCCGGCGGGTTCAGCACCGTATGGATCGGTGAGCACCACTCCATGGAGTACACCATCTCGCCCAGCCCCATGCCCCAGCTCGCCTACCTGGCCGCGCGCACCTCGCGCATCCGCCTGGGTGCCGGGACCATCATCGCGCCGTTCTGGAACCCTCTCCGCGTAGCGGGGGAGTGCGCGCTCCTGGATGTCATCAGCAACGGCCGAATGGAAGTGGGACTGGCACGCGGCGCCTATCAGTTCGAGTTTGACCGCCTCATGGGCGGCATGTCCGCAGTCGACGGCGGCAAGCACCTGCGGGAGCTCGTCCCGGCAGTGCGCAAGCTCTGGGAAGGCGACTACGCACACGACGACGAGGTCTGGCAGTTCCCGACCTCCACCAGCGTCCCCAAGCCCATCCAGAAGCCCACCCCACCCATGTGGATCGCCGCCCGCGACATCTCCTCGCACGAGTTTGCCGTCGCCAACGGCTGCAACGTCATGGTGACCCCGCTGATGAAAGGCGACGAGGAAGTCGAAGACCTCGTCAACAAGTTTGAAACCGCAGTGGAAAACAACCCCGGCGTCCCCCGCCCCGACCTCATGGTGCTCCGCCACACCCACGTCCACCCCGCAGACGAGCCCGAGGGCTGGCGGCGTCCAGCCGAAGCCATCCAAAAGTTCTACCGGACATTCGATGCCTGGTTCGGAAACAAGACCACCCCGAAGAACGGTTTCCTCGAGCCCAGCCCCGAAGAGAAATTTGACGGCCGCCCGGAGTTCACACCGGAATCCCTCCACCAGACGGCGATGATTGGGACGCCGGAGGAAGTGATCGAGCGTCTCCGCCGCTACGAGGCACTTGGGGTAACGGAATTCAGTTTCTGGTGCGACAACAGCCTCAGCCACGAAGAGAAAAAGCGCTCACTCGAACTCTTCATCGAGCAGGTCATGCCAGCCTTCCAGGAACAGCCCGCTACCGCCGCACGCTGATCTCATAGAGTGGCTGAGCCACGACGACGGCTCCACTGCACTGCGGGCGGGAGCCGGTTCCGGGATGACCGGAGCGGCGCCCCCTGCTGTGCAGCGCTAAGAAACGTGGCGGTGGAAGGTGCTGACCCGGCCATCCAGGGCGAGTACTTGAGAACTATCAATGCACGGGCGTGGCATGAACAGCCAGGACAAAGTAGGCGACCGGTGCCGCGCCGAGAGTGACCTTGTAGGCGCGAGATGTCTACGCCCCATGAGCGACTACGTTGCCCGATGAAGAGGTAAGGCCAATGAAGTTCGGAATACAGCCCGCCCCCGTTGCGGACATCGACGAGGACGCCCTCGCCGTCGGCAAGCCGAAAACGGAAGCTGCCGGCGTCAAGGCCGTCATGGTGGCCTTGGAGCGGGCCGTGGCCCAGGCCGGCGTGACCCGGACGGCGCAGTCGCTGCTGCGCCTGAACCAGCGCGGCGGTTTCGACTGCCCGGGCTGCGCCTGGCCGGAATCGGACAAGAAACGCAAGGCTGCCGAATTCTGCGAGAACGGGGCCAAGGCCGTGGCGGAGGAGAACACCCTGCGGACGGTGGGTGCGGAGTTCTGGGCGAAGCACTCCATCGCCGAGCTCTCGGACAAGACCGAGTACTGGCTGGGCAACCAGGGCCGGCTGAGTGAACCGGTGGTGATCCGGGAAGGTGAGACGCATTATTCGCCGATCTCGTGGGCGGACGCCTTCGAGCTCATCGGTGAACACATCAGGGCCAGCACGCCTGACCGCTGCGTCTTCTACACCTCCGGACGGACGGCCAACGAGACGGCGTACATGTACCAGCTGTTCGCGCGGTCGCTGGGCACCAACAACCTGCCGGACTGCTCCAACATGTGCCACGAATCCTCAGGTTCGGCGCTGAACCCGACCATCGGCATCGGCAAGGGCACCGTGTCGCTGGATGACATCCATGACGCCGAGCTGATCTTCGTCGTGGGGCAGAACCCGGGCACCAACCACCCCCGCATGCTGTCCGCGCTGAAGGAGTGCAAGGACAAGGGCGGCAAGGTGGTGGCGGTGAACCCTCTGCCGGAGGCCGGCCTCTTCAATTTCAAGGACCCGCAGACCGTCTCCGGCGTGGTCGGCGGCGGCACGCCGCTCGCCGACGAGTACCTGCAGATCAAGGTGGGCGGGGACCTTGCGCTGTTCCAGGCCCTGGGCCACCTGCTGCTGGAGGCCGAGGACCAAAACCCGGGCACCGTCGTCGACCGTTCCTTCGTCGAGTCGCAGACCGACGGCTTCGACGCCTACCGCGAGGCCCGCAGGACCCTGGACTGGGAGGAAACCGAAAAGGCGACCGGGCTGGCCCGGAAGCAGATCGAAGACGTGGCCGGGATGCTCATCCGGTCCAAGGCCAGCATCTTCTGCTGGGCCCTGGGCGTGACCCAGCAGCCGCACTCCGTGGACACCATCAAGGAAATGGTCAACGTCCTGCTCCTGCAGGGCAACTTCGGCAAGCCCGGCGCCGGCGCCTGCCCGGTGCGCGGACATTCCAACGTCCAGGGCGACCGGACCATGGGCATCTGGGAGAAACCGAAGGAATGGCTCCTCGAAGCCCTCGACAACGAGTACGGCATCCACTCGCCGCGGCACCACGGCTACGACGCCGTCGAGGCCATGGAGGCGTTCGAGCGTGACGAGGTGGACGTTTTCGTCTCCATGGGCGGAAACTTTTCGCTGGCCTGCTCCGACACCGAGACCTTGGAAGCGGGGATGCAGCGGATCGGGCTGACCGTGCACATCTCCACCAAGCCCAACCGGTCCCACGTGGTGCACGGCCGCACCTCGCTGATCCTTCCCACGCTGGGCCGGACGGACAAGGACGACAAGCACCCCAAGGGCGCACAGTTCCTGTCTGTGGAGGACTCCATGTCAGTCGTCCACTCGACCCAGGGCAGACTGACCCCGGTGTCCGAGCACCTGCTCGCCGAGCCGGTGATCGTGGCACGGATGGCCCAAGCCACCTTCGGCCCGGACCACGCCGTGGACTGGAAGGCCATGGCGGAAGACTACGACGTGATCCGGGACCACATCTCCCGCGTCCTGCCAGGGTTCGAGGACTTCAACAAGCGGGTGCGGACGAAGAACGGCTTCGTGCTGCCGAATCCGCCGCGCGACACCCGGTCCTTCAAAACGGACATCGGCCGCGGGCGATTCACCGTCAGCCCGCTGGAATACCTGACGCCGCCTGACGGGCACCTGGTGCTGAAGACCATCCGCAGCCACGACCAGTACAACACCACGTTCTACGGCCTGGACGACCGCTACCGCGGGATCTCCGACGGCCGCCGCGTCATCCTGGTCCACCCCGAGGACCTCACGGAGCTCGGGTTCCAGGACAGGGACCTCGTGGACGTCGTGAGCACGTTCAGGGGCCAGGACCGGCAGGCGGACAAGTTCCGGCTGGTGGCCTACCCCACGGCGAAAGGGTGCGCCGCGGCGTACTTCCCCGAAGCCAACGCCCTGGTACACAAGGACAACGTGGCCCGGGAATCGAACACACCCGGCTTCAAGGCGATGTTTGTCCGCTTCGTGCCACACTCTGTTCAGTGTGTATAAGGAGTAGCTGCGATCTTCCGGCCAACCCGGCTCAGCTTCTGTCCCGGACGGGCCGCCTCAGCGTCCGGAGAGCGGCGGGCTTCCTCAATGACTCCTGTTCTTGGACGCGAACATGAGATCCGGCCGGTTGATGCCGGGAACGGCAAGCGGCCTCAGGTAGCGCCTGTGTCGACCCGCCCATATTGACAGGGCCGCCAAAGGAATATCGGGTCAGTGCGTGGACCGTTTCTCGTCCCGGCGCTCCACCCCTGCGCCATTGTGCCTAGGCACGAATAGGGACCACGCTGTCAGCAGCTGCGGCTAATGGTCTTTTACAGGGGGTTCGGGCGGGGAAGCCCTGATGCTCGCTCCTGAGGTCATCTGGTGTGCTGATCGCGATAGTACTTTCCGTGCCTTATGGCCTGTTCCACGAGGTCGGCTGCCTGAAGGGGTGGCCTTGGCAGCACACTGATTCAGGCGGTGTGTATCGCGCGTTTGCGTGCGTAGGCTCGTGCGGCACGGACCCGGTCGCCGCAACGGGTTGAGCACCATTGCCGTCGCGCGTGGGTGCGGAGGAAGAACCGCTCGCACGACTCCGCTTCGCAGGGAGCGAGCTGCGATGCCTGATCACCGGCCAGCAGCGAGGCTGCGTCATCGGCGATGACTGCCATGACGTGCTCGACCACCTGTGTCACGGGATGGTCGGTGCAACGGGTGAACCCTGCGGCAGGGTCGAACCGTAACAGCAGCGCGCCGGGGGAGCGGGTCAGTGCACGATTAACAGCATGCACGGCAGCTGCCGGGGGGACGGCTCCAGTGGCGTGCGCGGTGAAAAGGGCACGCAAATCTGCGCGCAGCCCCACAAGCCTGCCCTGGCAGTAGTCCTCCAGCGCCGCCTCCGGCGCGATGAGGTCGCGCTCCCTCAACCAGGCCGACGCCGCTTCGGGGGTGCCCAGTTCGTCGTAGCGTTTGCCTCCGCGCAGTTCATGTGAGCTGTTGACCAAGGCGAGGGAGGGATGCTCCTCGGCGCCCGGTGCGGCTGCCAGCTGTGTCTCGGCCATGGTTCTCATGGTATCAGTTTCATTTAAGCGTGAGATGCCTGTTAGGCTCCAATCACGGCAAAACATACTTTTTTCCATGAGGAGCTGTCATGCACTTCGACCAACCACACGGCGCGGCCCCATTCACGCTGTCCGTGCTTTCCGCGGGCGGCACCGGCGTGGGGATGACCGCTGCGGAGGGGCTCGCGGCCACGATGTCGCTGGCGCAGACGGCGGACCGGCGCGGATACCACCGATTCTGGATGTCTGAGCATCATGCGATGGGCGCGACGTCGGTGTCCTCACCGGCGCTGATGGCAGCCCGCCTCATCGCCGAGACCACGCGCATCCGGCTCGGTGCGGGAGGAGTGATGGTGCCCAACCACGCCCCGCTGCTGATCGCCGAGCAGTTCGGAATGCTGGATACTCTGGCTCCGGGCCGGATCGATCTGGGGCTGGGCCGCGCCCCTGGCACTGATGCGGCCACCGTTGCGGCATTACGACGGGGCGCCGACGCGAATGATGGATTCCCGCAGCAGGTGCTCGAGCTGCTCGGGTTCCTCGGTGACGATTTCCCTGCCGGACATCCGTACCGGCGGGTTCACGCGGTGCCCGGCCCCTGGCAGGCAAAGGAGAACCGGGTGCCGGCTGCCTCCACTGCGCCGGAGGTGTGGGTGCTGGGCTCCTCTCCGTACTCCGCACAGCTGGCCGCGCAACTTGGCCGGCCGTATGCCTTCGCGCTGCAATTCGGCGATGCGGACATTGACACAGCACTCCGCCTCTACCGTGAGAACTTCCAGCCCTCCGCGGTGCTCGCCGAGCCCCACACCCTCGTCAGCGTGCCCGTGGCGATCAGCGACAACCCGGCCGAAGCAAAGCGGCAGGCGGCAACATCAGCGATGGCAATGCTGCGCATGTTCAAAGGCGAGGGCTACCTGCTTCTGCCGCCGGACGAGGTTGAGGCGTACCCTGCCACGGTGCAGGAGCGGCAGGTCCTCGACGCCTACACTGGCCGCACCTTTCATGGCACTGCCTCTACTGTCGCAGGCCGTCTCGAGGCCCTGCATGAGCGCACCGGCGTGGACGAGGTGATGCTCGTCGTCGGCGGCCACTCGGCAAGCCTCGACGAGTACGGGATCACCCTGCTCGCCGATCACTACGCATTGCCCCGCCTGGAGGCACCGCTTCCGGCCGCCGCGCAATAGCTCCCAACCCAACGTTCCACACGTTCAACCCCCACTGAAGGAGAAACCCCATGACCGCACCGCGCCGCGCCCTGATCGTCATCGACGCCCAACAGGAATACTTCGACGGATTGCTCCCGATCCAATATCCGGCACGCAATGAATCCATTGCCCGCGTCCAGGCCGCGGTCACGGCCGCACAACAGGCCGGAACGCCCGTTGTGCTCGTCCAGCACGAACTCCCGGCAGAAGCGCCGGTGTTCGCCGCCGGATCGGCCCAATGGCAGAACCACCCCGGCGTTGCGGCCCACGAGAACGCCGTGGCCAAGCGCATCAACAAGCAGTTCTCCAGCGTCTTCGCGGACACTGACCTCGAAGCCTGGTTGCGTGAACAGGGCATCGACACGATCACGCTGACCGGCTACATGACAAACAACTGCGTGATTGCCTCCGCCGCGGCCGCGGAGCCCCTTGGTTTCGCCGTCGAAGTCCTTTCGGATGCGACCGGGGCAATCGACCTCGCCAATGCCGCCGGCACTGCGCCCGCACGCCAGGTCCATGAGACCCTCATGGCGCTGCTGCACTCGAACTGGGCCGCCGTCACTGACACCGGGACCTGGACCACCGCTCTGAGCGCGGGGGCGCCACTGACCAAGAGCGACCTCGTCACCTCCGCCGCACAAGGCCGCAGGGTCCGGTAGAAACCCGGTAAGCCCCACGGATGCCGGACCCGGGGCCTATTTGTAGCTCGTGAAGCTTTTCCCGAAGATCTGTCTGCTAATCATCCGATAGCTGACTTCACCAAAGAGTGCTAGGTCCGTGACCCGAACCCGGCGGCCTTGGCACGCTTTGAACACCTGGCGGCTACTGGCAGTGATTCTGGTACTTGTCCACGGTTGCCCAAGGGCGGATTGCAGGGCCAGTCAAAACAGGTGTTCCTGAAGACGTGCTGCTGCCATAGGCGGTGTTGGATCAGGGGGTGGAAAGGAGCCGGCTTAGCTGTTGGGCGGCCTGTTGAACCATTCGGGCGAGTGCCTGGACGTCGATTTCGGGTAGGCGGAGTCTGGTGACGGTGGCTGTGATGGAACCTGCGACGGCTCCGTCTATGAAATAGGGGGCGCAGACACCGAAAGCGTCTGGAATGCGCTCACCGTCGCCCACGACCCATCCACGCTCCCGGATCTCTTCGAGGTCCTTTGCGAGTGCCCTCAGATTGGTCTGGGTGCATTCGGTGAGGGGTTCGAGCTTGAGTGCTTGGACATCGTTTGGGGGACAGTGGGCGAGGATGGCTTTTCCGCCTGCGCCGGCGTACAGGGGGATACGCACCCCGGAAGCAAGGCCGTAGTGCAACGGTCTGACCCCATCCACGACCGTTGTCATCACGGCTTCTTTGGTGTCGGCGTGAAATTGAATGAGGCCAATGGTTTCGCCCGATTCTTGCGCAAGTTCGCGAAGAATCGGACGTGCAATGAGGGCGGGTTCGATGTCGGGACCCAGAAGAGCCGCCCAGTGCAGCAGGCGGGGGCCAGGCTGCAGTCTGCCGGGGAGCTGCAGGGCCAGGCCTGTGCCCACGGCGGTGGAAACCAGGCGGTTTGTGGTGGCTATATTGGCTCCGATCGCGCTGGCGAGATCATTGCCGGTAGGCAGTCCGTCCGAGTTGGCTGCCAGTCCGGTGATGAGACGGGCCATGCGCTCGACGGCGGTTGATCCGGCAGGAAAGGTGATGGGCTCCAGAGTCCGCGGCACAGGGTTGCCCGCGCAGACGATTTCGATGGTTTGGGCGGCCTGCCTGGCCATCGGGCCGAAGCGGTCAAGGTCCTCGCCTGTGGTGAGGAAGCGTGGGCGGGTGATGGAAACGGATCCGGTGAGGCCATGGCATTGGAATCAGGCTGCGGCGCCTGCGGCCAGGGGGAATTGCTGTCCGACGCTGATGGTGTATCCGGCGCGGGCGCCCTCGGCGAGCAGACTTTCCAGTTCGGCCCGTTCGGTCACGGTTTCCGGGGTGTGCGCCTCGAGGGACTCCTCTCCCAGGGCACTAATTCCCAGCCTGCCCAGGATGGACCGGCCCGTCGCCCCGGCGTGGAGGGGCAGGACGGTGCCGGGTTCCAGAAGATACTTGATGGGCCCGGGCCGCCGGCGGCAAGCGACTACAACAGCCCGAGGTGCCCTGCCTGGACGACTCTGACCAGGTCCTTGGTCCGGCCGTCGCGCGTCGGTACGTATGCTGACGGGGAATGGTCTTCCACGGGCAGAATATCTCGATGAACGAGACGGTGGCCTCAGCGAATCCGGGGCCGCCAAGTGGGCGGAGGTGAGGGCAGGGCTGAACCTTCAAGTCACCTCGTCGTGGCACGAGTCGCTGCCCGATTCGTTCAGCCAACGACCAGCGTTCCTGACGGACGACGTCCGGCTCTCAGGCCCAAGGTCCGTCACCGCAGGAAGGCCACCCCAATGAGGAGCTTGCTGCGAAGCAGCAGGAGAACGCACCGACAACGACCAGCCCAACGTGAAGGGTCCCAGTCCGGCGGCAGCCGGGCAAGGACCACTCCCAGTGAAGCGTGAAGGAGCACGAGTCGTGACACGAGACGCGAATCCATCGGCCATCTCCCTGGCGCAAAGCGCCTAAGAACCCAGGCCCCTCACAGACGGTCAGACGAGAAGACAACGCGGAGTGAAGCGGTACGGGCGGCGCAGCCGCCTTAGCCCCCCAGGCGATTGGGGTCATGCATGAGAAGGCAGCAGACCCGGGGAGAGCGGAAGGAGCGCAGCGACGTGAGCGGACCTGGGATGCGGGCCGCCCGTCGGCACCGGGCGCGCAGCGCCCTGGCCGACAAGGAGTCAACAGGAAGAGAGCGAGCATTCACAAAGGCGAACTCAAAGGTCAACGTACAGCTGAGAGGGAAAACGGAAAGTCCAGCGAGGAGGAAGCGCCCGAGTCCCCTCTTAATATGCCCGACCCCACAGCTTCCACCTGCAAAACCGACAGTCCACCACGTCACTGCCAGGCCGGCAACACCGCTCAACCCAACGACAACACCGGGGCTATCGCCCGCCGTCCGCTGCGCGTCCGGGTGACCGGGGTCTGCGGCTACCGCCGGACCGGAGCGCAAGCTAATGTCGCGTACATGAAGCCGCTAATCCTGCTGGACATTGAGGGAGTACTCAATCCTGTGGCGCATCCAAACGACGACGGCGATAGCGCCGAGCGGTCCCTGCCGGATGCGAAGGTGTCGCTGGTCCGGAGGCTCGCCAAGTGCGGGCAGATCGCCTGGGTGTCGACGTCGCCGGCCGACCTGACCGAGGAGCTGGAGTCGCAGCTACAGCTCAAGGCGAAACCCTTGCGCGTGGAGCTTGCGATGCGTGAAAGCGACGTTGATCAGCCGACACCTAAGCTGCGGGCGGTGACCGAGTGGCTGGATCAGAAGGAGTCTGCAGGCGAGGCGGACTGGGACGCTGTGGTGTGGATCGATGACGTGCTCGGGCCGGACGCACACGAGTGGGCGGACGGGTTCAGCCAGCCGGTGCTGCTGGAGAAGACGTCACCGGAGGATGGCCTGATCAACGAGCAGGTCGCGTCTGTCGAGTCATTCGTCGATCGCGGCGACGGAGGCTGAACGTTAGATTGACCGCCACGGGTTTGCGGCCATCGCCGGACAGGGGCGCAGGCTAGTGTCACGTCCATGAAACCCCTGATCCTCCTCGACATCGACGGAGTGCTTAACCCGACGGCGCATCATCGCAGGGGCGAGGACCGTCCCGAGCTCAGGCTCTCGGATACCAAGATGTCGTTGGTCAGACGGGCTATCAAGCGTGCAAGATCGCGGGAGACCTCAGCCTTTGCGGCTGCCGTTGTGTCGGGTTGGGACAGGCTGCCCATCATTTTTGAGCCAAACCGGCGAGGAGCCCTACGAGTTGTGCGCCCCGGGTGGTGTCGCGGTTCTACGTCCGCCATGTCGGCCAAAGGATCATGGAAGATGACTTGCCTGGCGCCGGGCGTGGTATCGGGAAGTCTGCCAGGATTCATCGACTCACCTTTCCGACGACCGGCAGCACAGTTCCTCCGTCGTGGGCATGAATCGGCTTGTCCTAGGCATCAGGTTCTATGCAGGGAGCGCAGATCGTGCCTCTACGCCCCACGTCATCTTCCGAATGTTTTCAGGATTCAGCCCACTCAAAGCGGCCAACTCATAGTCGTCCAGGAGCCGCTTTCTGCGGGCGGCAGCGAGGAGTTTGAGCTGCTTTCCTTCCACCACTGCTTTGGCCTGCTCTAGGGATGTCAGTTCTGCTGTGAGGGAAGAAAGGATTTTGAGGTGTTCCTGCGGAGACAACGCCGTCGGGTATAGATCGGGGAAGGAGAGTCCGATTCGTCGGACTTCAAAACGCGATATTTGGGTTGCTTCTGACACGATTTTGATTTTTAGACCATCGATGAGCGCTTGGGCGATCTGTTGATTCAGATGGGCGGACACGTGGCGGACGCTACTGGATCGGAAGCGGATGGACTGCCGATAGTACGTTAGTAGCTTTCGTACCCTCGCGGCTTGTTGAGCAGGTTTCTTACGCTTTCGCATACCGCGGTAGCGGTAGCCAGAGTTTCCGCTTCTTGGTGGTGCACTCGGCGTGACCTCGGCGGCGGAGCGGCGCTCGTATGCTTCAAAAGCGGACAATTCTATTCCTCAGATCATCGACGTGCATTCTAGGCTGAGTGGGCACTGCCCCACTTGCCGCCACCGTGCCGGTTTCCAGAGTGTCCACGGTTGGGTGCAGATTCATGTAGAAGGTTAGGCAGAACGGGCAGAGCCCGGGAAATACCAAAACTGCGTGGAGCCATAAGGATCTGTTTTGTCGCCGAAGCCATGGACAGGCAGGGAGGGCCTGAGGTGTACCGCGCCGACCTCGCGGGGGGCCATAACCGAATGCGCTGCGCTCCGGCTCCGCATTCGGTTATGGCTCCCTGGTCCCCGGAACCTTGCCATGGTCATAAGGGACGCTTATCCGTCCACGCACTTTAGGTCTTATCCATACCGGCCGGCATTCCCTAGGGTCGAAGGAAACGAGCACCGCTCCCTCCTGAATCCCTAGGAAGAGATCATGTCTGCATTTGAACCCGCATCGCGGGTGTCCCGCATCAAGTCTTCCGCCAGTGTGGCCGCAGCGGCCCGCGTGCGGGAGCTGAAGGCAGAAGGGCGCCTGATCCTGGATCTGACTGTCGGTGAGCCCGACTTCGACACCCCGGAGCACATCAAGTCTGCCGCAGTCGAAGCCATTACCCGGGGAGAGACCAAGTACACCTCGGTCACCGGCACCCCGGCCCTGCAGGCGGCGATCCTCCAGACCTTGGAACTGCGCACAGGCATCCACTACAAGCCAGCTGAAATCACCATTGGCGGCGGGGCGAAACAAGTTATTTTCACGGCTTTCATGGCGTCGCTGAACGCCGGTGACGAAGTGGTAGTCCCCGCACCGTACTGGGTCTCGTATCCGGATATGGTGCTCGCCAACGAGGGCACTCCGGTCGTGGTTCCCTGCGGTGAGGAGTCGGGGTTCAAGCTCACTCCCGATGCCTTGGCAGGTGCGCTCAATGAACGGACCAAGTGGGTCATCCTGAATACACCGTCCAATCCCACCGGCGCTGTGTACTCCCCGAAGGAACTGCGGGAGCTCGCCGATGTTCTCGCGAATTTCCCGCACGTCTGTATCCTGACCGACGAGATCTATGACCAGATTTACTTCGGCCAGGGAAAGCTTTCGAGCCTCGTGGAGGTCGCCCCCGACCTGAAGGACCGCATTCTGGCCGTCAACGGGGTTTCCAAGGCTTACGCCATGACCGGATGGCGCCTGGGATACGCCGCCGGGCCGGTTCCGCTCATCGCGGCGATCAACAAACTGCAGTCCCAGATTTCGTCCTGCCCCTCCTCGGTGAGCCAGGCCGCCAGTGCGGCTGCGCTTACCGGCGACCAGAGCTTTGTGCAGGAGAGCCGCGAGATCTACCGCGGCCGGCGCGATGCGGCAGTCGCCGCGCTGAACGCCGTTGACGGACTGTCATGCACGACGCCGGACGGCGCCTTTTATGCGTACGTCAACTGTGCGGGGGTCATCGGGAAGACGACCCCCGAGGGAAAGATCATCGCTAATGACGAGGACTTCACCCTCTACCTTCTCGAGGCAGCCTCGGTAGCCGCCATCCAGGGATCAGCCTATGGACTCGGCCCCTACTTCCGCATCTCGTACGCGACCAGCCTCGGCGTCATCGAAGAGTCCATCGCAGCCATCGACAAGGCCGTCCGGGCCCTCAAGTAACTTTCAGATCCCACAGAAGGAAAACCACCGTGATCCACGTCAAGACCAACATCGACCGACCCGCTGCTGACGCCGTCAGCCGCCTGGCGAAGTTCTCGTCCGCCACAATCCATGAGGCCCAGGGACGCAAGGGAGCCCTCAGCTCCAAGATCAAGCCGATCGACAGGAGCATGTCCTTCTGCGGCCCCGCTGTCACTGTCCGCTGTGCCCCCCGGGACAACCTCATGCTGCAGGTGGCCATCCACTACGCCGAGGCAGGAGACGTCGTCCTGGCAGCGGCGGGGGAGTACGAGGAAGCCGGAACTTTCGGCGACGTCCTCGGCAACGCCATGAAGGCCAAGGGACTGGCCGGCCTAGTGACGGACTCCGGCGTCCGCGACACGCAGGACCTCATCGAGCTGGGTCTGCCGGTCTTTTCCGGAAGCGTCTCCATAAAGGGCACTGTCAAGGAGACGATCGGGCCCATCAACCACCCGGTGGTCTTTGGAGACGAGATTATCTACCCCGGTGATGTCCTCCGCGGCGATGCAGACGGCGTCGTCGTGGTCAGGAAGGACGAGATCGAGGATGTCATCCGCCTCTCCCAGGAACGCGACGACGCCGAGCGCGAGCTCATCCGCCTCTACCAGGCCGGCGGAACCACCCTCGAACTTTGCAACCTCACCGAAGTCCTGAAAGCCAAGGGCTTGCTCGTCGAAAACGCCTAATTGTCAAAGGCCAGCGCCGCTGCGCGCTGGCCGGAGGGAAAGAATAAGGGAGGGTTGGGTGGTCCTGGTCAGGACCACCCAACCCTCCCTTACTCGTATACGTCACTATTAGTTCCGGTTGCATGCGGTCGCCGTGGGCCTAGGCGACTCCCGACGGCGTGGGCTTAATTTTCAGCAGCGCTACAGGGACAAGGAACGTCACCAGGAAACGCCGCCGCTTAGGGGAAGAGCGTTTACGGCAGGGAGTAGGCAGGTGCTCCGGCGTAACCGTCCTCGAGGTGCCAAAGGGTTGACCTGCCTGGACCTGCCGGTGGCATGATGCTGCCCTCAAACACGAACATGGGTTCGAGCGAGCGGTCTTCCGGACGCCAGAAACCACTGGCCGGGCAGTGTGATCCTGTTTTTGCCCTCAATGTCACCTTGGTGGCAGAATTTCTGCGGTTTAAAATCTTCTTCACGGCGGCTCTCCCAATTAATGATTACAGTACTAGTGGCTGGAATTCTGTGGCCTTGCTTCCACATTAGATTCTTGGGAGTACTTTTACTAAGACGAATGTTCCATGTCCTGATAAGCCAATCCTATGAAGCCGCGGCTCCTCGCCGTCTGGCGTATTTGCTGCTGAGCATTTCATGAAGCATCTCCTTCAGCACCAGGAGCACCGCCGAGGCCGCCTCTGAGAGCGGTTCGTGGTCCGGGGTGCACAATGCGATCTTGCACTGCAGTTCAGGGTCAACAATCCGGAGTACACGGAAGTCTTCCTCGTGGAACAGGGCATCGGCGGCCGACTTCGGCAGGACGGTTGCGCCTAAGTCGGCCCGCAGAAGCCGCGTCAGCGAAGGGACGGACTCGATCTCGCCGACCAGGCGCAGCTGCAGGCCTTTACTTTGAAGGCCGGACTCGACGAGCTGGCGGAGTGTATGGTTCTGCTCAGGCAGGAAAAGACCGTGCCGTGCCGCCTCTTCCAAGGACACGCCTCCGCCCTCCACCTCAGGTCCGATGCTTCTACGGGCGTTCACAATCAGGTGAAGATCTTCCACGATCATGGTCGTGAACTGGACACCACGGATCGGGCCAGGCTCGTAGATGAGGGCCATATCCAGCCGCCCGTTCTTGATTGCCTCGCTGAGGACACCGCCATAAATCTCGGTAATGTGCAGCACGATATCGGGGTATCTGCGTCCTACTTCGCTGATTATTTGCGGGGTCAGGCTCGAGGCCATGCTGTAAGGGGCAATGGCTATGGACACCCGCCCCGCCGGCGCTGCCCCTGATGCGGCAACATCCTGACGTGCCTGCTCCACCTGCCGCAGAATCATCTGGGCGTGCCGGTACAGAGTATGACCGGCTGCCGTGGGCTGTACGCCCTGCTTGCTGCGGATCAGCAGCCGCTGTTTCAGCTCGTTCTCAAGTGCTGACACCTGCTGGCTAAGCGCGGGCTGCGCCACATGCAGGGCCGCGGCCGCCTTGGTGATACTGCCCGAATCCACGATCTGCACGAAGTATGCGAGCTTCCGAGTATCCATGGCTGGCCTTCCTTCCTACGGGACCACCGGCACCTCTCGGAACCCTGGAGGGTCATATCCGGATGCTATGGAGGGATACGCAATAGGTCTTTGTGTGATCCGCGTCTCGGACACTAAGTTGATCTTACATCGCCATTTCAGCGACCGCTCAATTGTACTCCGAGAGACGCAGCCATAATGATTTGAGATGCCATCATACGCATTTTGCATAAAGGCTGATTGCGTCAAAAGAGCGAGAGTCTTTTACATGCCGGAAATAAGTAGTCCACAGGTTTAGAAGCATCAATGATCGCTGCGATAAACCGAATTCTTTTTATCAAAGAGAGCAGACAAATGAGAGCAACAATTAAGGGCAAGATCGCCGCAGTAGCGGTCTCCACCGCAGCGATCCTCGCGCTGGCCGCCTGCGGCGGTGGTTCCGGGTCTTCTGCTGCCGACAGCCCAACTTCAGGGGAAGTGAACCTGATCGCCTACTCCGGCGTCTGGCAGGACCAGTACACCGCAGCAGTTATCGAACCGTTCAAGGCCAAGTACCCGAACATCAAGATCAACTACGCGTCCAAGCGGTCCTCGGCTGAAATGCTCAGCGCGCTGCAGGGGCAGAAGAACAACCCTGCGACCGATGTCGCGATCATGGACAACTCTGTGTCCACAACGGGCAACAAGCAGGGGCTGTTCGAGAAGATCGACACCACCAGCGTTCCCAACCTCACCAACGTCCCTGAAAAGTTCCGGGACAAGGACGGGTACGGTCCGGTGGCTATGCTCGACGCCGTCGGCCTCCTCTATGACACCGCGACCTTCCCGAAAGCCCCAGAGAGCTGGGAGGTGCTGTGGGATCCGGCCTACGCAGGCAAGATCAATGTCAACGCCCCGCCGTCCCTGCTAGGCCTGTCCCTGACGGCCATCACGTCCAAGATGGAGGGCGAGGACTACACCAAGAGCGTGGATAAAGCAGTTGCCCGCCTGAAGGAGATGGCCCCGGGCGTGCAGACCTTCGCACCCAACCCGGATGAATACCAGAACGTCATCACGGGCCAGACGGTGCTGGGGCTGGGCCAGAACGCCCGCGGCCAGTTCTACAGCGACCAAAGCAACAAGAAGATGGGCGTCACCTTCCCCAACGAAGGCACCGTTTTCCAGATCAACACCATCAACCTGGTGAAAGACGCTCCCCACTCAGCGGCAGCCAAGACATTCATGGACTATGCCCTGTCCGCTGAGGCACAGACGGCCTTCGCCAAGGCACTCTTCTACGCCCCTTCCGTAACCAACGCTGAACTGCCCGCCGACGTGAAGAACCGTGTGGTGCCCACCGACGGGTCCCTTAACATCGTGCCGCTTGATGTGGAGTTCCTCTCCTCGGCCCGCGACAAGTGGACCGACATCTGGAAGCGCCAGATCATCACCAAGTAACGGCACGCTGGTGCCCCTCCCCAATTTCACTTCAGGAGAACTGAAACCGTGACTGAAACAAAACTGTCGATCAAGGATCTGACCAAGAGATACCCCGCTGGTCTCGAACCGGCCGTCGACCGCCTGAACATGGAGGTGGAGGAGGGGCACCTGGTAGCGCTCCTGGGCCCGTCCGGCTGCGGCAAGACCACGACCCTGCGGATGGTAGCCGGCCTGATGGACCCGACGGCCGGCTCCATCGTGGTGGACGGCAAGGAAATCACCCACACCCCTGTCAACAAGCGGGGGATGGGCATGGTGTTCCAGTCCTACGCCCTGTTCCCACACATGAACGTCGAACAGAACGTGGCCTTCGGCCTGCAAATGCGCCAGACACCCAAGGCCGAGCAAAAAAAGCGCGTAGCGGCGGCACTGGACATGGTCCAGCTCGGCCACCTGGGCAAGCGGCAAACCAAAGAACTCTCCGGCGGCCAGCAGCAGCGCATCGCTCTGGCCCGGGCACTCGTCGTCGAGCCTACCCTGCTCCTGCTGGACGAACCCCTGTCCAACCTCGACGCCAAGCTCCGCGAGACCATGCGCAGCGAGATCAGGTCGATCCAGCAACGCACCAGGGCAACCACCCTCTTCGTCACCCACGACCAAGACGAGGCCCTGGACATGGCGGACCGGATCGCCGTCATGAACGGCGGCCTGATCGAGCAATTCGGTTCACCCACTGACGTCTATGAGCGCCCCCGCACGCACTTCGTCGCCAACTTCATCGGCCAGGCCAACTTCCTCACTGCCCGGGTGGGGGCCGAAGCGGGTACGGCTCCGGCTGGTGAGCGCCACTACAAGATCGACGTCGACGGGCTCGGGCAGTTCGGCGCGGTGGGCGTCCCCGGCCTCACCGGCAGCACCCATGAAGTGGTGATCAGGCCTCACCGGCTCAATGTATCCCTGCACCCCGGCGTCGTCGGCCCGGAATCCATCGCAGGCAACATCGAACGCGTCAGCTACACGGGTGACGCGTTGGCCGTCGCCGTGCGGGTAGGTGAGAAGACCCTCCAGGCGCAGCTGCTGACCTCCAGCGGCGACTTGCCCCGCGCCGGAGACACTGCGTACATTTCCTGGGCACCGGAAGACGCTTACCTCCTGCCTGTGCCCGCGAAAGGCTTGCCAGAATGACTCTCCTCCAGAACAAGGTCCCCACCGGCATCCACCGGGGAATCGAAGAAGGGGTACTGGAGCGGGCAGCAGGAAAACGCAACCGCCGCATCTATCTGGCGCTCCTTCTCCCGGGGCTCCTCGGACTGCTGGTGAGCTTCGTCTTCCCGCTGGCCTACATGATCCGGATGTCCTTCAACAAGGGCGCCCCGGACGGGGTCATCATCGAGACGTTCACCCTGGACACCTACATCCAGCCGCTGACGGATCCGTACTATTGGCGCGTCACCCTGGACACGTTCCAGATGGGCGTCACCGTCGGCGTGCTTTGCGTCCTGGTGTCCTACCCGGTGGCCCTTTTCCTGGCGCGGAGCACCAGCAAATACCGGGGACTGCTCATCGCTGTGGCCATCGCGCCGCTGCTGACCTCGGCCGTGGTGCGCACCTATGGGTGGATGGTCATCCTGGGCACGAACGGGCTGGTCAACTCCTCCCTGGACTCCATGGGCCTCATCACTGAGCCTTTGAAGCTGACCAACAACATGACCGGTGTGACCATCGGGCTGGTTGAGATCTTCATGCCATACGCCATCCTCGCGATGATCTCCGGGTTCGGCCGGCTCAACCGCCAGCTGGAGGAAGCGGCCGGTTCGCTGGGCGCCAGCAAGTTCAAGGTGTTCACCCGCGTCACGCTGCCACTGAGCCTGCCCGGCCTGTTAACAGCATTTCTTCTGGTCTTCGTGCTCTCCATCAGCACGTTCATCACTCCGCGGCTCCTGGGCGGCGGCAGCGTCCAGGTGTTGGCAACCGAAATCTATGACCAGACCACGGGCCTGCTGAACTGGCCTTTCGCCGCGGCCCTGTCCGTCATCCTGCTGGTGCTCTTCGGCGTCATCATCGCCGTCTACCAGCGCCTCACCAAGAAGATCGGAGGCTAGCCAGCCATGAGTGAAGCCCGCCTGTTCAAACCGCGGTTCAACCCGGCCAAACCAGCCTTCGGGATCCTGGTGTTCCTGCTGTACCTCTTCCTGCTGGCACCCCTGCTGATCGTCTTCGTCGTCTCCTTCGCCTCCAACCAGTACCTGTCCTTCCCTCCGGAAGGACTGACCCTGAAGTGGTACGAGCTACTCCCGCAGGAGAGCACCTTCATGGAGGGCATGAAGGTAAGCCTCATCGTCGCGGTCGTGGTCACATTCATCGTCCTTGCCCTGGGCGTGCCGGCCGCGTTGGCGCTGGACAGGTTCGACTTCAAGGCCAAATCGGCGGTGCAGTCGTTCTTCCTCTCGCCGCTGCTGATTCCGAGTATCGTCCTGGCCCTGGGCATGGTCCTGCTCTTTGGCCCGCTGGAGCTGAACAACACCTATGCTGGCATCATCATCGGGCACGTGGCGATCACCATCCCGTTCGTCATCAGAACCACGCTGATGAGCCTGGCCACGACCGACACGTCCTGCGAGGCCGCGGCACGGATCCTTGGGGCAGACTCGTGGACGGTGTTCCGCCGGGTCACTCTTCCCATCATCCAGCCGGGGGTGATCGCCGGAGGCGTCATTGCCTTCATCGTCTCCTTCGATGAAGCAGTCATCTCGCTCTTTGTGGCCGAATCGGGCCTGCCGACCCTGCCCGTGCAGGTGCTCCGGTACGTGGAAAACTCCGCGGACGCCGCCGTGGCCTCCCTGTCGGTAATCCTGATCCTGATATCGCTCGCAGTCGTTGTGATCGTCGAACGGGTCATGGGCCTCCGGAAGGCCGTTAGCTAAGCCCGCTCCTGCCCGGCCCTTAGAGCCGGGCAGGAGCATGCCCGGGACCGGTCGTCATAACGTAGGCCTATCCCGTGACACCTATTACGTCTTTGTGTGATCAAACTCCCGGTGTCAGACTTTTTTGCAGAAGCCGGTAACCCGGCACCCCGGCAGTGAACTCCTTATCGGTTCAACCGGATACCCACACCATCAGGGACAGCTGCCCCCTGCCATGCATGGCAAAGTGGCTGCCCACCTCCCCAGGAAGGCTCACAATGGGACCCACAGTTGATCTGGTAGCAGACCTCGGAGAAGGCTTTGGCGCCTATTCGATGGGCGACGACGCAGCCATGCTCGAGGTGGTTTCCAGCGCCAACATCGCCTGCGGATTCCACGCCGGCGACCCGGACATCATGCACGCGACCGTCGCCGAATGCGTCCGCCGCGGCGTCAGCATCGGGGCGCACCCAAGCTTTCCCGACCTCCGCGGCTTCGGCCGGCGCACCATGGACCTGACCGCAGACGAGGTCCGCAATGACGTTCTCTACCAGTTCGGCGCACTGACTGCCTTCGCCGCGTACCACGGCGCCAGCGTGGCCCACATTGCCCCGCATGGCCGCCTGGGGAACCTCGTTGCCACCCGGTCCGACTACGCCGCCGCCGTGGCCGATGCCGCCTTCCGGGTGAACCCCGACCTGATCGTCCTGGCACAGGACGGCGAACTGGCAACCGCAGCAGCCCAGCGCCACCTCCCGGTAGGGATCGTGGGCATCGCAGACCGCGCCTACGAAGCAGAGGGCACCCTGGTACCGCGCAGCCAGCCAGGCGCCGTCATCCACAATCCTGCAGCCATCGTGGAGCGCACGGTGCGGATGGTATGCGAAGGGCTCATCGAAACTGTTGCAGGAACGGACTTGCCCATCGTCGCCGACACCATCCTGCTGCACGGTGACACCCCCGGCGCCGTGCAGCTGGCCCGCCAGGTGCGCGCCGAACTCGAAGGCGCCGGAGTGACCATCGCCCCCCTCGCCCAGGTGCTGGCCGCCAAGGTCAAGGCCGCCTGACATGGCCACTTCAACACCCACTCCGGTGGAGATCATCGAGTCAGGCGACGCGGCACTGCGCGTCGTCGCCGGTTCCCCGGACAGGGAAGCCAACTGGACCACCGTGCACTCCCTCGCCGCATGGCTCGAAGCCGCCGGAGCCGATGGCGTCCACGGCGCCGTGCCGACCTACGACTCACTGCTCGTGGAATTCGACCCCTACATCACCTCCGCCCGCCAAGTCCGTGCCTTTGTCCTCCTGGGCATGCGCCAGCTCGACTACCTTGGTGCACCTACCCGGGCTCCTCGGGAGTTCAACGTCCCGGTAGTGTACGGAGGGGAGTACGGCCCGGACCTGGAGCGCGTTGCCGAACACGAACAGCTGCCGGTCGAAGAAATCATCGCCCTCCACACAGCCAAGTCCTACATCATCCGCTGCCTCGGTGCCCCGGCCGGCTCACCCATGATGGACGGCCCCGATTTTCCACTCCCCGTTCCCCGGCTGAAGGACCCCCGCCTGTCCGTGCCGGCAGGTGCCGTATCCGTCGCCGGCCGGCAGGCAGTCATAGCCCCGGCAGTGGCACCCGGCGGCTGGTGCGTCATCGGCCAAACACCACTGACGGTGCTGAACGCCACCAAGGAACCGCTCGTGCCATACCAGCCCGGCGACGTGCTTCGCTTCCACCAGATTACGGCCGAAGAGTTCCCACTCCTGGCCGGCCGGGAACTGGAGGCCAGGCAGTGAGCGGATCACTGATCATTCAGCAGCCCGGTCATGCCGTGGTCACCGACCTCGGCCGCTTCCGGGGACCCCGGTACGGGCTGCCCGTTAACGGCGCCCTCGATCAATATTCCGCGCGGGCCGCGAACATCCTCACCGCCAACGCCGAGAACGACCCACTGATCGAAATCACCGCCCTGGACTTCCGGGCCCGCGCCACCACGGATCTGCTCATCGCCGTCACCGGTGCACCCCTGACCCTCACGGTCGGCGGGCGGGAATGCCAGCAATGGGAACCAGTGTCCGTCCGGGCAGGGGAGACCATCGCGGTCCGTGGAATCACTGGCGGACTCCGCGCTTATCTCTCCGTCCATGGCTCCATCACCGCCCCGGAACTCCTCGGAAGCTGCGCACCCGACACCGTCATCGGATTCGGCCTGAAGCTGGCGGAAGGCACCGAACTCAAAACCTCCAGGACTGTTCCCCCGATCAGGCAGCCCTACTTTGACCTTCCATTGTTCCGGCTGGGACTGACCAAGCCTGAGTTCAGCAATCATCCCGTCATTGAGGTGACAGACGGTCCGGACGTGCATGAATTCGGCGAGACGGCAGAGCTGCTGTTCAACACCGAATACACTGTCAGCCCCAGGAGCAACCACATCGGGCTGCGCCTTGGTGGAGCCCTTCCCGAGCGACAGTCAAGCGGGGAAGTCCTGTCCCGCGGCGTTCCGGTCGGAGCCGTCGAAGTCCCCTCACGCGAGGAGCTGCTCGTGCTGCACCGGGGCCGCGGAGTCACCGCCGGGTACCCCGTCCTCGCAGTTGCCACCAGCCGCTCCCTGGACGTCCTGGCCCAGGCCCGGCCGGGGCATACCATCACCTTCCGCAAGACCACTGTCCCCGAAGCCACAGCAGAGCACCGGGCGGCCATGCGAGAACTGGAAACGCTCCGCGCCACAGTCAACACGGTCTTCGCCCTCCTGGGCATCGGAACCAGTTCCAGCCGGGCCGGGCTTCTGGCGGCAGCCAACAGCTAGGCGAGGGCTTGACGCCCGCTTTATCTGCATCAGAATCAAGTTAGGAATGAAAATGTCAACATCAACGCGCGCGGCCGTCCCGCAGCATGACCGCCTCGATGCGAGGCAAACCCGCAAGGTAGTGACCGCCGGGTGCGTCGGCATCTTCGTCGAACTCTACGACAACGGCATCTTCGCCTTCATGGCCGGAACCCTTGCCCTCGTGTTCCTGGCACCCGGCAACCCGGACAACGCCCTGCTGTTCGTCTTCGCCGGATACGCCGTGTCCTTCTTCGTCCGCCCCCTCGGCGCGGTGGTCTGCGGGGTGCTGGGAGACCGGATCGGCCGGCAGAAACTGCTCGTCTTTGTCATCCTGCTCATCAGCGTCGCCACGGCCGGCATCGGCCTGCTGCCCGACTACGCTGCGATCGGAATAGCAGCACCGGCGCTGCTCGTGTTCCTCCGCCTTCTCCAGGGCTTCTCCGTCGGCGGCGAGGCCGCCGGCGCCATGACCTTCCTCGCCGAGCACGCACCCGAAGGCAAGCGCGGCATCATCACCTCCTACGCACAGATCGCGTCCTTTGCCGCCCTGCTCACCGGCACCCTGGTTGCCTACGCCATGTCCCCCTGGCTCACCCAGGCAGCGATCGACGGCGGCGGCTTCGGTTCGTTCGCATGGCGAATCCCGTTCCTGGTCGCCATCCCCATGGGCGTCATCGGCTGGTACATCCGCAAGGCCATCAGCGACACCCCGAACTTTGAGCGGCTCAAGGAAGAAGGCGGTCTGTCCAAGAACCCGCTGAAGGAAGCCTTCGCCTCCGCCGAACACCGCCGCGCCATGCTGCTGGCACTGTTCATCCCGCTCATGAACGGCTCCGGCTACTACGTCCTGTTCTCCTACATGCCCACGTTCCTCAAGGGCAAACAGCTCAACTTCACCATCGGCGAAGCACTCCTCGTCACAGCCTGCAGCCTGGTGGTCATCTGCATCGCCATCCCCTTCATGGGCGCACTTTCGGACCGCATCGGACGCAAGAAAGTCATCGCCGGATCAGCCATCGCCATGGCCATCCTCGGAATTCCCGCCTACGCCCTGATCGCCACCGGCGAAATGGCACTGGCCATCCTGGGCGCCTGCATCATGGCCATCGTCTTCGCCGGCCACACCGCCGTGATCCACGTCCTGATCGTGGAACTGTTCCCCACCCGCGTCCGGTACTCCGCCTACGGGCTCGGATACAACATCTCCTCGGCGCTCTTCGGAGGCACCGCGCCGCTGCTGATGACCTGGCTGATCTCATCCACGGGCAACATTTACATGCCGGCCTTCTATGCCGTCATCACCGCACTGGGCACCCTCGCCGCGGTCAGCACCGTCAAGGACCGGGCACACCTGCCCCTGCGGGACGCATAACCACACCCACCACTTCGGGCTGCGCATCAGGGCAGCCATAAACAATGCCAGCAGAGCATTGCAACCGACCAGGAGACATCCATGCCATTCTCAGACTATTCAACTGCCCTCGTCACCGGAGCGTCCACCGGAATGGGCGCGGCCATCGCCGAACGCCTCACCAAGCGGGGACTCGCCGTCCACGCCGTGGCCCGCAACGAGGAGCGGCTGAAGGACCTCGCCGACAAGACCGGGGCCGTACCCCACGTCGTCGATCTGACCGACACCGCGGCGCTGACAGCCGCCGTCGGCGGTCTTGAAGTCGATGTCCTTGTGAACTGTGCCGGAGTATCCCGGCCCGGCAACATCCTGGACTCCTCGGAAAGCGACATTGACGAACTCGTTGACGTCAACCTCCGCGGCCTGCTCCAGCTGACCAGGCTGGTCCTGCCGGGCATGGTGGAGCGCGACCTCGGCCACATCGTGAACATCAGTTCCATCGCCGGCGTCTACAACTTCTACGGCCACACCGTCTACCACGCCACCAAGGCAGCAGTGCACCAGATCTCACGGCAGCTGCGCAACGACACCGTTGGCAAGCGCATCCGCGTCACCGAGCTCTGCCCGGGACGCGTCGAAACGGAAATCTTCGGCCGCAACATGGGCGGCACCCCCGAAGCCATGGACGAGGCCTGGAAGACGTACTACGAAGGCTACGAATCCCTGACCACCGACGACATCGTCAACGCCATGGACTACGCCATCGAAACTCCCCGGCACGTGAACGTGGGCATGCTCGAAATCATGCCCACCTTCCAGGTTCCCGGCGGGCTGACCTTCAACAGGCGCTAGCAGCCCAAGCCCGGCCACGAGCACACTTCACAGAATCGATAGGTCTTTCAGATGCAAACAGTCCGCACCGTCAGCTTCCCCGACCCCCAGCTGCTCGCCGACCTCTCACCCCTCCCGGCAGGCCTGAAGGGAGTCGTTTGGGACATGAAGTCGGACCCCGAAGAGGGCACACCGAAGGAGATCGATGGCGTCATCCTCCCTTACATCGACGCCTCCGGCGTCCTGGGATCCCTCGCCCAGGTTGAGGACCTGAAATTCGTTCAGACGCAATCCACCGGATACGACGGCGTCATCGAAGCCGCCGGGCCGGCAGCAGGGGTCGCCAACGCCTCCGGCGTCCACGCAGCAGCGACGGCGGAACTCGCCGTCGGGCTGATCCTGGCCAAGCTGCGCGGCATCGACCAAGCCGTCCGTGACCAGCAATACGGCCTTTGGCGGCCCGAGCGGCGCCAGTCCCTGGCAGACAGGCGCGTACTGCTGGTCGGCGTCGGCGGCATCGGACACGAGATCGTCCGCCGCCTGGAACCCTTCGAGGTCACCGTCACGCGCGTAGGAAGCGCTGCGCGGACCGACGAGCACGGCCACGTGCACGCGCCGACGGACCTGACCGCACTCGCCACCACCCACGACATCCTCGTCACCGTGCTGCCGCTGAGCGAGCAGACCCACCACCTGATCGGCGAACAGGTCCTCGCCGCCCTGCCCGACGGTGCACTGGTGGTGAACGTGGGACGCGGGCCGGTGGTGGACACAGCAGCACTGACCAAGGAAGTCCTGTCCGGACGCCTTCAATGCGCCCTGGACGTCGTCGATCCGGAACCACTGCCGCAGGACCACCCGCTGTGGTCAACACCCAACGCCTTAATCACGCCGCATGTCGGCGGCAACGCCTCCGCCTTCCAGCCCAGGATCCTCAAACTCCTGCGCCAGCAGCTCGAGGCCTTGGCTGCAGGGCAAACCCCGGTCAACCTGGTGCAGCGCGGCCCCTTCTAAGGCAGCCGGGCATCCCATTAGCCACTTATCCGCGCGGCGAAGGAGCTGCTATTCATGAATACACTTTTTGATCTGACCGGGCGTGTTGCGCTGGTAACCGGCTCAAGCCGGGGGATCGGCAATGCCCTGGCCCGGGCCCTGGCCGATGCCGGGGCGACGGTGGTGCTGAACGGCGTTAACGGGGAACGGCTGAAGTCCGCTGAAGCGGCGATGGCCGCTGAATACGCGCCGGGGCAGGTGCACAGCATCGCGTTCGACGTCACCAGCGATGCCGAGGCCGCACGAGGCATCGCCTGGGTGGAGGAGCAAGTCGGTCCCTTGGAAATCCTGGTGAACAACGCCGGCATCCAGCACCGCGTGCCGATGCTGGACTTGGACGTGAAGGACTGGGAACGGGTGATTTCCACGGACCTGACCAGCGCGTTCCTGGTAGGCAGGGAAGCGGCCCGCCACATGATCCCCCGCGGCCGGGGCAAAATCATCAACATCTGCTCCGTGCAGACCGACCTGGCCCGCCCCACCATCGCGCCATATATTGCGGCGAAGGGCGGGTTGCGGAACCTGACCCGTGCCATGACCGCGGAGTGGGCCGGTTCGGGCCTGCAGATCAACGGCATCGCGCCGGGCTACATCCACACCGAAATGACGCAGAACCTCGTGGATGACGAGCAGTTTAACTCCTGGATCCTGGGCCGCACCCCGGCGCACAGGTGGGGCACCGTCCAGGACTTGGCCGGCCCGGCAGTGTGGCTGGCCTCGAGCGGCTCGGACTTCGTGAACGGCCAGACGATCTTCATCGACGGCGGAATGACGGTGGTGGTCTGATGGCCGCAACAACAACCACAACCCTCCCCTCCTCAGGGCCAGCCCTGGTGGCACACGCCAAGGGTGACCTGCGGATCGACGAGGTGCCGCTGGCGGAGCCGGCGGCGGACGAGGCCGTAATCGAGGTCGTCTATGGCGGCATCTGCGGGTCCGACCTGCATTACTGGCTGCACGGCGCGGCCGGAGAATCAATCCTGAAGGCGCCACTGGTACTGGGACACGAAATCAGTGGCAGGGTAGTACAGGCCGCGGCGGACGGGACCGGCCCTGCAGCGGGCACCGCGGTTGCCGTGCACCCGGCCACCCCTGCACCAGGCGGGGCGCGGTATCCGGCGGACAGGCCCAACCTCTCGCCCGGATGCACGTACCTGGGCAGCGCGGCCCGCTACCCCCACACCGACGGGGCATTTAGCCGCTACGTAAACCTTCCTACCCGGATGCTCAGGACTCTGCCCGAAGCCCTTGATCTTAGGACGGCGGCGTTGATCGAGCCTGCCAGTGTCGCCTGGCACGCAGTGGCCCGGGCCGGAAACGTCGCAGGCAAGACAGCCCTGGTGATAGGCAGCGGCCCGATCGGCGCGCTGGCCGTTGCGGTCCTGAAGCGGGCCGGCGCAGGCCGGATCGTCGCGGTCGACGTGCATGCCAAGCCGCTGGAAATCGCAACGGCAGTGGGAGCGGACCAAGTCCTTGCCGCCGGTGATGCCGAGGCGATCGCTGGCGTCGAAGCCGATGTGGTCATTGAGTCTTCAGGCAACCACCATGGCCTCGCCTCCGCCATCCAGGGCGCCGCCCGTGGCGGGACTGTGGTGATGGTGGGACTGCTGCCCACCGGGCCGCAGCCGGTGCTGATCTCTTTGGCCATCGTCCGTGAACTGGAGCTCCGCGGCTCGTTCCGGTTCAACGACGAAATTGATGAGGTCATTGCGGCCCTGGCCGACGGTTCCCTGCAGATCGAACCTGTGATCACCCACGACTACCCGCTCGGGCAGGCCCTCAAAGCCTTCGAGGTAGCGCGAAACTCGGCCGAATCCGGGAAGGTGCTCCTGCACTTTGGTCCGTCAGAGGGGACACAAGGAAATGTGTAAGAAGCTAGCACCGCTGGTTGTTATGGGCGTCTGTGGCTGCGGAAAATCGACGATCGGGGCACTTTTGGGTGAACGCCTGGGCCTTCCCTTTTCCGATGGCGATGACTACCACCCCCTTGCCAACAAAATGAAGATGGCCCAAGGGGCACCGCTGGACGACGAGGACCGATGGCCGTGGCTTGCCGAAATCGGAGCGGCGCTGGCAGATACCTCAGATGGGGCTGAGTCGCGCATCATTGCCTGCTCCGCCCTGAAGCGCCGCTACCGTGACCTCCTCCGAAATCACGCGCCGGATGTTGTTTTCATTCACCTTTCCGGTGATCCGGCCACCCTTTCCGCACGGCTGGCCGGCAGAGAACACGAATACATGCCCAGCACCCTTCTCCAGTCTCAACTGGCGACCCTGGAGGCACCGGGCACAGATGAAGCCCATCTAGTCCTGGATATAGGCGAGGATCCGGATTCCCTCGTGGACCAGGTCCTCGCCCACCTCAACGCAGGCTCATTGTCCCGGCCCTCCTGAACCTTGCGCGGCCATACCCGAAGGCGTATTCCCAGCCATGAACCGCCGGCCGATGTTGATTACTGCTATCAGCAACGGATTCTTCAGTGGTCTCGCTGCCGCTGAAGTGAATGAGGGCAATAACCCCGGCCTCTTTCGAGCGCGAAAGCCGTTCCAGTAATTGCGAGACACGGAATCAGAGTCCCCGGCGGACTTGTCCGAAGGCAGAAAGGACGCCAATAGGATCAAGGCCTTCCTCGCGCTTTCGCTCGGCGGCGGTCAGCCTGCTCGACCAGTTCAGACATCCACGGACGGTGCCCCCGGTGAAACGCCATGCCTTCGGGCAGTCCCTGGACAGATGGGACGGAATTGGCAATGTCGATCGTGATCCGGCCACCACCCAGAGGAGCATTGGTGATATGCAGGTCACCAAATGCCTCCGGAAGAACCGGATCCATCCATACACCCCCGACGGAAACGACGGGGTCATACCGCATCAGGCTCGTCACCAGCTGGATCGGCGCGGTAGCTGCCCACGCCTGCGGCGAGCAAGCCGTGGGATAGGGGACCGGTGCGGACAGATGGTCCCGTCTGAATCCGCAAAACAACTCCGGAAGGCGGCCGTCGGAATACTCGGCTGCGTCCAGCATGCTTGTAGCGATACGCTGCGCCTCGGCCACAAAGCCGTACCGGAGCAGGCCAGCGGCGACAATTGCGTTGTCGTGGGGCCAAACCGAGCCGTTGTGATAGCTGGCTGGGTTGTAGGCGCCCATGTCGCTGGCGAGGGTACGCACGCCCCAGCCGCTGAACATCTCAGGGGACATCAGCCGTTCGGCCACTTGTGGGGCCTTGTCCTCGTCAATGAGCCCTTGCAACAGACAGTGGCCCATGTTGGAGGCGCAGGCGTCCACTTGGCGCTTCTTGCCGTCCAGGGCGATGGCGTAGTAGCCGCGTTCAGGGAGCCAGAATTGCTCGTTGAACTGTTTCTTGAGCTGAGCGGCCCGGTCGGCGAGTTCATTCCCAAGAGCCGCATCTCCGGCGTCGTACGCCAGCCACGCGCGCGACAGATAGGCGACGTAGACATAGGCCTGGACCTCGCAGAGCGCGATCGGCGGTTCAGCCAAGGTTCCGTCAGCGAAGTTGATACCGTCCCAGGAATCCTTCCAGCCTTGGTTGATCAGGCCCTGATCGTTGAGGCGCTCGTACTCGACGAAGCCGTCGCCGTCCTTGTCCCCATAGTCCAGGATCCATTCCAAGGCGCGGTCAGCATGGGGCAGCAGGGCAGCAATGGTGTCCTTGGCGAAGCCCCAACGGCTGACCGCTCCAAGGACCATCAGGAACAGGGGCGTGGCGTCGATGCTCCCGTAGTAGCTGGACTTGCCGCCCAGGGATAAGCCGCTGGAGACGTCGAGCCTGACCTCGTGGAGGATTTTGCCCGGTTCCTCCTCTGACATCGGGTCTACTACCTTCCCTTGGCGGTCTGCCAACGTCTGGAGCGTTCCCAGGGCCAGAGACGGGTCCACCGGCATCGCCATTACTGAGGCCCACAGGGAGTCCCTTCCAAACAGGGTCATGAACCAGGGCGCACCGGCGGCCACCACTACGCGGTCCGGATGATGGGGGTCCTCGATCCGAAGGGCACCCAGATCGTCGTAACTGCGACGCAAGGTTCTTTCAATCGAGCGGTTGCCCATCTGAAGGACCGGAATCTTCGCCACCCACTCCCGCCGGCGCCGGTCCCGTGGAGACATTCCGTCCCCTGCGGGATGGATGAATGCCGCACCGGAACCCACTCCTTCCGTGCTGGGGACCACCGTCAGGGTGGTGTTCCAATGCCCGTGCGGCGGGATGGACACCCGGTAGGTGAGAGCCTCCGGTGTCACGTCCGCGCCGGGGGCTTGAATAATCACGCCCTTCCGGACCTCCTGCCAGGCAGCCTGGATGGTGAGCGTTTCGTCGTCAACTTGGCGGGTTTCATCCCAATGCCGCTGGACCCGTGCCTCTTTTACCTCGAAGAGGTCCGCGAAGTCCGCCTCGATCCCCACAGTGGCCACGCAATCGATCGGTCCCGGGGAGTAATTGTAAACGGTGATCTGTTCCTGAATGCCGCCGCCAACCTCGCGCAGCCGCTCGACAATCATGGGACTGTCCGCATACCCGTCGGAACGGGATACCCGTCCAACAAACAGCGCCCGGTATGGCTCCTTCGTCTCTGCCGCCAGCGGTTCAAGCGCCTGGCCATTGATAGCCAGGCGCCAGCCGGAAAGTATGCGGGCATCCTGAACGAAGAGACCGTGCGGGTGTTCAGCACTGATGTCCCCGTTGGGCAAGGAAATGCAGAAGGACGATCCCTCGACCACAGTGACAGCCCCGGCCCCTAACGGGCCGGCTGCCGTATCAGCATTCCACCCAGCCATCGCGGTCCCCTCAAGAATAACAACGGCGCTCCCGACCTTTACGTGACGCAGCAAACGTCACTGCCGCTTCTCCAATGACGCTACGCTTGCCCGCATTACCACGCCAGAGCTGACGTACTCACCGTGCTCCCTCAAGAGGTCGCCTCAATGGCAGCGCTTCGCCGACCGACGGCTCCACGATGTCAGTTTTGGGTGTACTCTACCCAGACTTATCTTGATAAGGCACTGGTGCGCGCAGCGGCCTCAACCCGTGTGAACCCACCGATACGGGCGGCTTTCTCCAAGTGCTTTGGTGTCGCTTCTGGCCGGATCGGAAAACGGCGCGTCTGCTACCGCCACCGCGGTTTGTGTCGCGGGGGAGCCCGCGCATCCATGGGGGCAAGCTAAACGCCACGCGTGGCATTCTCGCACTTGTATTCTTGCCGTGAAAACAATCCCTGATGCAGTCTGGCCTAGAGCAGCTGGAAGCGGTTAGGCATCGATCACCAAGTCGGTCCGCGCAGTGGAGCAGCAGGGCAGGAACTTGCCTGCATCGATTTCCCGTGCCCGGATCCCGCCCTGGTGGTTCATCTCGACGTCTCCGGAAAGCTTGACGACCTTGCAGGAGCCGCACATCCCTTCCTTGCAGTTCGCGCCGATCCTGACGCCCGCACGCTGGGCTACCCCGAGGATGTGTTCGTCGGGGTCGATGCGCACATTGATGCCGGTGCGCATGAAGGACAGGGTGAGGCTTCCCGTTCCGACCGTGTTGAAGCTCGTGGCATCAGGCGACACGGCCTCCGGCCCCACGTCCGAACTTCCGTCGGAGGCTTCGGAATAGGGCGCCGTGTCCATGATTTCCAGCGGCAGCCCCGTGGCCTTCAGGGGTCCCTCGGCGTTGTAGCTGGGTTCGTATAGCCCGAACGCTGTGGGCTGGCTTTCATAGTAGTCCTCGGCGGAATCGGCGATTTCCTCGGCGATTTCCTCGGCAATGTCCTCTGCCAGCGCGATCTCCGCCTGGTATTCAAGGAGCGTCTGGCGATCTCCCGAGAAGAATTCCATGTTGATGGAGGTGTCGTCGACGCCGACCTTCCCCAGCAGCTCGGTGGCGGTGTTCAGGTAACCCTCGGGGCCGCAGGCATAGACTTGGCGGCCGTTGGCATCCGGGGCAACTTCGTCGAGCATGGCCGCCGTCAGCCTTCCGCTGAGCCATTCCCACCCTTCGGGTTTGCTGCGGTCACCCAGGGCGTAGAAGACCTTGACTCGCGAGTCCACGGAGGCGATGTAGGCAAGCTCCTGGTGGAAGGCATATCCTCCGGCCTCCGCTCCATGGTAGAGCACCACGACATCGGCCTGTCCGGGCAGGGAGTGGATGGTCCGCACCATCGACATAATGGGGGTGATGCCTGCGCCGGCGGCCAGCAGGAGATACCGCGCCCGGCGGTCGGCGTCAGGCAGGTGGAATGCCCCGACCGGTCCGAGCATCTCGAGGACGGTGCCGGGTTTGACGTTCTCGTGCACCCAGGGGGAGACGAGTCCAGTGGGGTCGCGTTTGACTGTGATGTTGAAGGTCCACGGCTGGGTGGGCGAACTGGACAGCGAGTAGCTGCGGTCCACCGGATCCTGGTCCTCGCCGTTTACGGGAAAGGCGACGTTCACGTACTGGCCCGCACGGAACGCCAGGGGCGCACCGTCGCAGCGGCGGAACACGAAGGTCATCATGCCGCCCGCCTCGGGAACGGTTTCGACGCATTCCGCCGTGAACTCCTGCGGATGCCAGGGGCCCAATGCGTGGGCAGCGCGGGCGGGTCCCTCGGTGCTGCCCATCACCCTGTTCCACGGCATCTCCAGACCGCGAATGCGCTGTGGTTCCTGGATTGCCGTGTCAGTGCGGAGTTCAATCATGCCAAGTGCTCCTGCACGCGCTGTACGTACCAGTTGATGAACGCCTCGACCTGGTATTCGCTCTTCATGTAGGGCCCGGGCTCGTAGGCGGGGCTGCTGGCGCCCTTCTGGCACAGCTCCACGAACGCCTTGTCCTGCAGATTTGTCTGCTTCCACGTGTAGGTGAGTTTCTCCAGATCGTAATCAACGCCTTCCTCGGCGTCGTCAGCCACCAGCCAGGTGGTGCGTACCAGTGTCTGGTGTTCGTTGACGGGGAAGACGGCGAAGGTGATGACGTGGTCCCCGAGGAAATGGAACCAGCTGTTAGGCTGCAGGTGCATCGAGCAGCGGCCAAGGCGGAAGTCCCGCAAGTCACCGAGCAGCTTCTTGGAGAGCCTGCGCCCATCGGGCGAGAACGATTCCCCCTCACCGTCAAGCGATTCCCGTGAGATGCGGATTCCCGCTATGCGCGTGTCGAGCTCCTCGACGACCTCATAGGGAAGGTCATAGCGCCTGCAACGCTCCTCAAGCGAGGACTGCGCTTCCTTGTTGCGGTCCCACACTTCCTCGAGATGGGCCGGGACCAGGCCCTCCGTCAGGCCCCAGGTGGGAAAGAGGGAACAAGCGAGCTCCGGGTGGCCGTCGCAGTGATAGCACTCACGGTTGTTCTCCATCACGAGCTTCCAGTTGCCCTCCTCGATGATGTTCTGCTGGTAGGCGATTTTCGTCTTCGACAGATCGTGGGGCGCGAGGTAAGGCTCGAAGATCTTTCCGGTTTCGTCGAAATCCGTCGGCGGTTCGTCCGCAATGCAGACAAAGATGAGTCCGGCGTACACCCGGCTGTGGGCGCGCTTGAGGCCGAAGCAGCCCTTGTCGAACTTCGTTTCCCCCGGTGCCGAGGCATGGATCAAATCGCCGTTGGGGGAGTAGGTCCAAGAGTGATAGCCGCATACAAGGTTTCCCGTTGACCCCGCGGGTTCGGTCAGGACGCGGGCGCCGCGGTGGCGGCACACATTGTGCAGGACGTTCACGCCGCCGTCGTCGTTGCGCAGAACGATCAGGGAGTAAGGCCCGTAGTCGACGGTGACGTAGTCGCCCGGCTCCGGGAGCTCGGCGATGCTGCCGGCAAAGATCCAGTGCTTGCCAAAAATGGCCTGCATGTCGATGTTGAAAATCGTCGGATCGGTGTAGAAGGGGGCATCGAGGGAATATCCCACGCGCCGGAGATCGAACAACTCGGTGATTTCCGCCAGCTGCTCGGCAGGCAATGATGACGCGAGTTTTCCGCGTGAATTGAGGGGCAAGTTCACTGGAACAGACATGTGTTTCCTCCCGGGGGGCCTGGGTAGTGTGCGATTCGTGGGGACCACGGGTGGGTGGGGTGCAGCTGGCGTTCTCGAAACGTTTCTAGTCACGAGATTACGGAGGATCCACCTGCAACAAAAGCGCAAGATTTAGGAGATAATGGTGCACAATGGGTGCATGATTGATCCACGGCTCATAACACTTCGGGTGTTTGCCCGGTGCGGCACCGTTGGCGCAACAGCGGAGCTCACGGGTTATTCTCCCTCCGCTGTCTCCGCACAATTGCGGGAGCTCCAGCGCGTGCTTGGAATGCAGCTGCTGACGAAGGACGGCCGGGGTGTGCGACTTACTGCCACGGGCCGCTTTCTCGTGGCGGGCTCGGACACCCTGATTGCGGAATGGGAGAGCCTGCGCGCCGCGGCTATGGAGGCCGGCGACCAGGTCCAGTCCCGTTTTGGGCTCGGTGGATTCTCCACGGCGGCCGCCCAATTGCTCGCGCCGCTGGCCGCCACGCTGCGCTCGACACGCCCCTTACTGGAGGTCCAGGTACTCGAGGCCAACCCGGCCCGCTGCTTCGACTTGTTGGTTGCCGAGCGAATCGACCTCGCGGTCGTCGTTGCGATGCAGTCCGACACCTATGGTGAGGACGATCCGCGCTTCGAGCAGACCGTTCTGCTCGACGATCCCTTGGACGTGATCATTCCCTCCAACCATCCACTGGCATCGCGGGAAACGGTGACGCTCGAAGAGCTGGCGTCGGAACCCTGGATCACCGAGGCCACCGGTTCCACCTACCATGCCCTATTCACCGCGGCGTTCACGGCAGTCGGGGTGACGCCGCGGATTGCCCATGAGGCCGTAGAATGGGAAACCCACATCGCTTTCGTTGGTGCGGGGCTGGGCGTGGGCCTACTGCCGCGGCTGGCGCCCCTGCATAGTGCCGAAAACGTGGTTCGCCTGCGCATTACTGGCAAGGGGAAGCCCGCGCGCCGTATTGTCGCTGCGGTTCGCAGGGGCAGCATCGGATCGCCCCTGATCCAGGAGGCTCTCGGCATCCTGCAGGTCAGGGCCAATAATATCCTGGCCGCCCGACCCGAAGACGATCTCTGAAATCGCATGGCGCGATTCGTTGCCGAGGGGCGAGCGGGTCCAGAATGTGGCAACACGTCCGCGCGCCCGCCCTTCTTCGCCGCACTACGGGCCGCCAGCTCTGGAATCACACACCGGGTGGCACCATGAGATGGGAGAAAGAGGTGTCGCCAGAGCCAACCTCTACAGTGTTTGGCGGGCCTCACGGTCTCGCAGCACCTGCCCCTTCTCACGTAATCGCTCGAGCTTGTAAGGCACGGCACCCACTATCCCCCGACGGCGGTACGAGTGCCTTGCGCACGACACGTCCGGACGTGAGCCGCCAAGGTACCCAGGAGCTAGACGGAAAGCTCCTGCTAATCTCACGTCGGACTACCCGGCCCGCAAGTTGCTACTCCCCCTGTTTCACACACCGATAAGCGTGATTCCGTCAACTGATGGCGAGGGTTCACGCCAGCTTGGCCTGACGCAGGTACTGATCGACCGTCTCTCGACTGATCCCGTAATCTCGGCCAGGAACCTTACTTGGGAACCACTACTAGCGGCCACTGGAGCAGTTCGCTGGCTCGGCGCGATTACCAGGATGGGCTGTACGGCTGGGCCCACAGCGTCGCGGTCAGGGTCACAGCTTTCAACCATGCGTGATACACCGCATCCAATTCATCCTGATCGCTGATCTCTTCAGCGAGGAATGGACGGATGGTCATTGTCAGCGGAACGATAAAGGCCACAACATAGCGGAGATGAATCTCACTGGTCGAGTCGACCCCGTCAGTTTCGTTTTTCTTAGCCACAGTGTGCCGAAGGGCAATTTCGTTCTGGTAGTCGAGCCATTCCTGGTCGTATTCACGCGCACACAAATCGGCAATCCATGCAGCGAACCGCCGCCGCACAGCAGCAAGGTAATCGGCATTGGGATTGCCATGGGGGTCGGAGAAGCTCACGAGAAGATGGTCCAAACTTCCAACAAAGCCATACCAGACGTCAAGAACACGGTCGGCACGTGGAACGAGAACTTCCCCTGCCCGCTTCAGCAGTGCATGGTCCTTATCGCTCCACAGCACAGTGGCCTTGAGCTTGGCAAGGTCCTCCAGTGACACAGGACTCTGAACGAGCCTTCGATCTCCATACATATATCCGGGCGTCTGGTCCATGAAAGGATCCTTCCGAAGGGTGAGGGGTGTGTCGAGTTAGGACATGACCTGTCGGGCCGGTGCGATCCATCGTGGAACGCCAGCCGACCGGCCGTCAACCACCAAGCAGTCCGGGCACTCAGTTGGTTTTCAGTATGAGCAGCATGACGGAAGTGCCCGGGATAAGGGGTTAGCCTGGCGGACAAAGACGGTCCCACTGGTGCTGTGCACCAAAATTCGTGGTGCACGAGCGACGGTGGAGCCTGGCGGAGGACTCGGCGTCGTTCGGGACGTCACCGAGCACGGTGGGCTGGTAGAAGTAGCCGGGTCCGTCCACGGGTGCCCCGCCGGTGACGGCAACTGCTCCGGCGTCGACGAGCGGTCCTACCTGGGTGGTGGGTTCGGTGCCGCGGCCGGTGGCCAGGGCGCCCATGGCGGCGGCGAACTTGGCGGTGGTGAACTCGGCGGCGACGGTTTCCTGGACGAGGAAGCGGTTCGCGGCGGTGCAGGCCTCGCCCATGTTCCGCATTTTGGCGGCCATGGCCCCTTCGACGGCGGCATCCAGGTCGGCGTCCTCGAAGACGACGATCAACGGTGCGTTGCCGCCGAGTTCCGTGGAGGTGCGCAGGACGTTCTGGGCGGCGTCGGCCATAAGGCGTTTGCCCACTGGGGTTGACCCGGTGAATGAAACCTCGCGCAGCCGGGAGTCCTTCAGGAGCGGACCGGAGATGCCGGAGGCGCTGGCGGAGGCGACGACGTTGAGGACACCGGCCGGGAGTCCGGCGTCGAGCATGGTCTGGGCGAAGAGTTGGGCAGTGAGGGGGTGAGTTTGGCGGGTTTGAGGACCATGGTGCAGCCGGCGGCGATGGCGGATGCGACCTTGCGGGTGGCCATGGCCAGGGGGAAGTTCCAGGGCGTGATGAGCAGGCAGGGTCCGACGGGTTTGTGCTGGACGAGGATCTTGTTTTTGCCCTCGGGGGTGGTGAGGTAGCGGCCGTAGTCGCGGACGGTTTCTTCGGAGAACCAGCGCAGGAACTCGGCGCCGCAGGTCCGTCGGCCGGCTATAGCCGAGCGGCGTTCCGATACCGGCAGGCCGCGCATGCTTCGAGACACAACGCGCGCCCGAGACTGACATACTCTGACCATGGCTGCTTCCTTCGAATGCACAACCCGGACAACCCTGGGCAAAGAAGAACTCTTCGACCTCGCCCGGAGCATTGATGCGCACAAGGAGTCGATGGCGCGCTCCCGGGAACAGGCGGTTGCCGGTGTCACCTCGGGGCTGATCTCCCTGGGCGAGGAGGTGACTTGGCGGGCCTGGCATTTCGGGGTGCCACTGCGGATGACGAGCCGGATCACCGAAGTGCAGGCGCCGGACTACTTCGTGGATGAACAGGTCCGCGGCCCTTTCCGGAGCTTCCGGCACGTCCACGAGTTCAGCGAAGACGCCGACGGAACCGTGATGCTGGACCGAATCGAGTTCGCGGCACCCCTCGGGCCGCTCGGGCGCCTGGTGGAGAAGCTGGTCCTCACCCGCTACCTCCGGAAACTCGTCGAGCAACGCAACCGGCACCTGGCTGCAGGCGCGGGAACGGCAAAGGGGCATTAGGTGGACCTCGAGGTTTTCGTGCAGGAAGCGCGGCTGTGGAACCACGATCCTGGCCCGCAATCGGAGTTACTGATCAGGAAGCTGCGCGCGGAGACTCCCGCAACGATCATCGACCTCTATGAGCAGGCGCAGCGGCGCGCCGCCACGGTGTACGATCGGTGGTCTTCCCGGCCAGAGCCCAGGGACCTCTTCGAGCTTCGCGCGGCTTTGGCCCGGGCATCAGACGTCAACCGGATCGGCGAGGACCCCGCACCGCCGCTGGGGCGGCTGCCGGAGCCGAAGCCTTTCGAGTACGAGCCGTGGCTGAGGGGCTGGTGCCTCTACCAAGTCCTCGTCGGCAATTTCCAACCGCCGGAAGGGCATTTCAGGGAACACCCGGACCGGCCGGCCGCTATTGATTACGTCGAGGGCATGTTCGGTAACGCGTTCCCGCTGGATTTTCAGGCTGCCTTCGAGCGGAGCACCGAGACGCTGTGGCCCTTCGTCCGGCGTGAGGACGCGGAGTTCCTGGTCTACAACGAGGACCTTGAGGATGCCCCGTACCGGGTGCGGTTGTACAGGGGGAGGGCCCGGGAAGTCACGATGGATTTGAACGCTTCAGCGGCATGGCGGCAATGGTGGCTTAGTGGCCCACTGCGGGTGCTGGAGTTCAGGATCGCCGGCAGCTACGGCTGGTACCCGGGCGCAGCAGCCATGCACACCGGGGACAGCGCCACCTCGACACGGATGCGGAAGACCGGGCTGAGCGTAACCAGCACGATCATGCCGAACCTCGACCGGATCCTGGCGACGGACGAGAGCGACATCCGCCGGCTCGTCATCGAGGACCTGACCGTGCTGCTCCGGAAAGTGCACAAGAAATACGGCTTCACCGGCGACCTGCCGGAGGCCGAGTAGGCGCTCCTAAGCCGGGGCGGTTCCGTCCATTTCAGCTGGACGGGCCAGCCCTAAGTGCTCGATCAGCTGCGGCGGTGAGTCGAAGTCCATCTGCAGCCCCTACAGGGCGTTTGCCCTTGCCATGCCTTTCAGATCCGGGAGAGGAAGCTTACGGGTCGGGCTATTCCGGTTTCTGCCGTAGGCCTAGGATTCAGGCATGGCAGGGGAGACGCTCAAGCCAGCCCCTCGGGGCAGGTGGGAAAAGATCCTGCCACGGTCATTTGGGCTGTTGCTCTTCTTGGCCACCATAACCTCGGACCTACTCCGTGAGAACTTCGGCTTCTGGGGTTCGACGACCATGTCCTTCGGCGCCTTTGGGTTGGGCGCTTTCCTGCTCGTCCGGCTCGCGGCGCCGCAGAGGAAGGAACGACTGGCACGTGATGCCGAACGGGGCATCATCGAGTGCGCGATCCGCTACCCGGATTCCCACCCGGGGTCCAACCGACACCTGTGGCTACCCGGGTTTGCTCAGGTGAGCCGCGGGGCCATCAGGTTCCAGCCGGACCTTGTCGGCGAAGGCAACCCGGCGGGCACGATCAGGCCGTTCTTCGATGTCATCCTCAAAGGCCCGGTTGAACCACCGGCCAAAAGGCCCACCGAGGTAAAGCGCGGCTGGCACATCGTCGCCCTGGAAACGGACGAGGGGCTGCTCCACGTGGCCGCCGGTCATAGCAGTCTGAAGCTGCTCGAAGACCGGCTCGGAAACCAGAAGGCGTGATACTGGGTGCCAGCAGCGTCTGATGGAACCGGTCCGAATATGCTGATGCCGTGGATTCCCCGGCGGAGCACCGCAAGGAATGCTTCGAGCTTGAGGTCGGGGGAGGTGTACCCCTGTTCCCCGCGGACAGGCACGCCGGTGATGACGGCCGCGGCGATCAGCGATTTGCGCGTAACCGAATAAGAGGGCAGCTCGATCCCTTCGGCCCGCAGCTGGCGTGTTTCCAAGACGGCCGCCCGGATAAGGGGAACGAAGACGGCGGCCAACACGGCTAGCACGAGCAGTGCCCGCCATGGCTGCGGAACGCCAACTGCCTCAAGGGCAGATCCCAAGAGTCCGCCCAGCAGGACGAACCAGAAGAACAGCGCCCATTCTGCCAGCCGCCTACGTTTCGGCGGCATGCCCTCGAGCGAGTCCGGCGGCCAGGACTGCCACTCGTACTGGTTTCCGTCCTTGCCAGTCCCCGCAGCCATAGCCATATTTCGGTCTTCAGCATCCTGGCCGCTGCCTACTACCGGAGGCGTCTGGACCAGATCCGAGCCATAACCGGGGTCATGCGCAACCCGGAAAGGGACCCCTTCTCGAAGCGCCAGCCAAACTGAAACCGCCGATGATGCCGATGCCGGAGCCTTCGTTTCCGTGGCCCGGCGTCCCTGGCAACGGTCAGCGCGCCGACGACGAATGCCACCTCGGACGGTGGACCTTTGGGCAGCAGAACTTCATTGCGCCACTACCCGACTTGACGGAAACTGTGAACGTTCGGGATGGGACAGATCTCGACGAATCGGAAGGCTCAGCAATGGGAAAGCACCTGCAGGCCGGTGAACTGAACATCTGGACGGAACAAGTGGGGGAAGGCCCGGACGTTCTGCTCATCGGAGGCCTCGGCGACACCGTCGAATCATGGCAGTTTCAGCTGGACGGGCTTGCCGACAGCTACCGCCTCACAGCCTTCGACAACCGGGGGGCCGGCCGGACCGCGAAACCCGACGGGCCGGTGTCCATCGAAATGTTGGCCGACGATGCAGCCGCCGTCCTTAAAGGCCACGGGATAGCATCAGCTCACGTGGCCGGATTCTCCGGCGGAAGTGTCATCGCCCAGGAGTTGGCCCTGCGCCACCCCGAGATGGTCCGCAGTCTGGTCTTGCAAGGCACATGGACAGTCATGGATACCTATCTTCGGACTTGGGCGCTCTTCATGAGATGGCTCGTCGAAGTGGCACCCAGCGAGCGGGCCTTCCACGAAGGCCACTTCCTGTTCACCTACACGCCGAGGGCCTACAACGACGGGACAGTCCAGCGGATTATCGACAGCCTGATTGCTTTTCCGCATAAGCAGAGCACGGAGGACATCCAGGCATTCATCGACGCTTTCATTGACCATGAAACAACCAACCGCCTCCCCGGACTAAAGGTCCCGACCCTTGTGCTGGCCGGCAGCAAGGATTTGATCAGCCGACCCAATCTTTGCCAAGCCGTGGCCGACAATATTCCCGGTTCCATCTTTGAAGTCTTCGAGGGTGAGGCTCACCAGCCCTTCCAGGAAATCCCAGAGGTTTGGAATTCGCGCGTCATGGCCTTCTGGCACAACGTCGAGGACGGCGAATAATGCCGCGTTTATGACAGCAGGCTCAGGAGCCGGGTCGGGACCGCCGGCCGCGCGTCCTTCCGATCCGCACCCCGGGACACCTGAGTCCAGAGCCTCCGCCCTGGCGGAGGCGAGTTCTCCGCGGCGCTGCCTGAACCACCTGAGCTGGAAACGGATAAGATTCGGGCCGTGACTGACTATGCGGACAGGATGGTTTGGGTGTGCCCCAACCGCACGAACACCGTCCCTGTGCCACAGGTTCTCTCCACGCAACTAGTCTGGACGGGGAAATCTCCCGTCGGGAAAGCTCAAAGCGCTCGAGGGGGAAGGAGGCAATCAATTCCCCCCCCCGAACCGCGAAGAGCCCGCAACGTGTTCTGCCCGCCACGGCGGGCCAAGGGCAAATACCTGGGTCTGGTGTCGCCGGTGGTGAGCGTATGGTGGCGGGGCTGCCGCTGTTCCGCGGCGACGGCTACGTCACTTCCAGGGTACCGATACAGATCAGGCTATTTAGAGCTAGGTCGACCAGGAATATGGCTAAGAATGGACTTAGAAAAGCCACCATCGACACAGATGTCTTGCCCGGTGACATAACCCGACAGGGGGCCTACAAGAAATTCGATCACGTTCGCAATGTCCGTGGGATCGCCAATTCTCGCCAACGGGATAATTTCTTCCCTTGCTTTCTTGATTTGAGGATCGGCATACATTTTTTCAGTCATCCGTGTATGAGTCATACCCGGGGATACCACATTTACACGAATTCCTTCAGGTGCCCATTCCAGCGCAAGTGTTTGGGCCAGCATCGTCAACGCAGCCTTGCTGGGGCTGTAAGCGCCTGATCCGGCGTGTGGTAACTGGCCAGACATTGAAGAGGTAAAACAAGCGGAGCCGCGGCTCTGCCTCAAATGCGGGTAGCTTGCTTTGGCAAGAAGCCACGGGCTGCGGAGGTTAACGGAGAACATGCTGTCCCAGTCCTCGACAGATATGTCACATATTGGGCCGGGGCTAGCGATTCCAGCATTCGCCACCAACGCGTCCAGGCCACCGAATTCAGCGACCGCAGCATCTACCAGTTTGCTTGGCACCTCGGGGTCGGCGAGGTCGCCTGCCAATGCTATGGCGGTACCTCCCATTGACTGGATGGAACGAACAACTTCCTCTTGGCTACTGTTCGATTCGTGTCCACACACCGCGATCATCGGGTGCGCGCCCCGAGCAAGAGCCGCCTCTGCGATTCTTAGGCATGTAGCCGCGCCTATGCCGCTACTTCCGCCACTAACCAAAGCCCTCATCGCACAAACTCCTTTTTATCAGGGATTCACATGAGCATCATTATTGACTACCAGATATGATGGAAAATTATGGACTACAAAGCTTAGGTCGCTTGCAGTTCAATTTGCATGTAAATCAGTTCTATTACTTTTTACTGCGATCGGCTGAGGTGCGATCTCCAACTAAGGGTTTAGTTTCCTAGGTCCCAGCCTTGATTCTTGAGATCCTGCATCGCCTTCTTGAATTCTTGGACAGGGTTTTCTTCGCGAATGATCTCAAGAACCACGTTATTGACTCCACATGTTTCTCGCACGGCATTGCCTAGTCCTGTCCAGTCGATCACTCCGGTGCCGATTGGATCGTGACCCCAGGTTTCCGTGTCCGTGTCGGAAATATGCACTAGTCCAATTGATTTGTGGTGGGAGAGCAAACCCTCTACAGGGTCCTCTCCTGTGTAAGCAGCGTTGGCGACGTCGTACACGATCTTCACTGAGTCGTCGTTAATAGTGCTTACGACGCCTGCGAGGTCCTGGATGGTGGGAGTGAAGCAATAGGGAGTGTTTTCGAAAAGTAGCCGGGTGCCGGCCTGTTTGGCCAGCGGAATGAGATTCTCCAGACTCTCGTACATCCACCCGTAAACCTTTTCGAGTGGAGGTGAGATCATGGGGCGTCTTGTGCCGGGGGATATCACAACCTCGGGGACATCCCAGGCTACGGCCAGGTCAATCACCGACTTGATGTGCTCAATGCTTTTGCGACGCATGTTAGCGCCGGGGCTGGCCAAATTGATGTCATATCCGCCGGCGTTCAGTGACCTGATTTTGGCGCCGTAGTCATTGAGTCTTGCAGAGATTGCCGCCCGCTCCGGATCGGATATTTCATCCGGCCAACAATGCGGAGAGCTAACCGGAACTTCAAAGATGTCATAGCCATGCTCGACCAGTTCCCCGATGGCATCAATGGCGGTGGATGACCAGAGATAGGAAAATGTGTTGATAATCATTTGGAGCGTCCTCTCGGTTCTGCGCCGATGGAGAAAACTGGTTTCATTCATAACGCAATATGAATTTCGATCCTGCGTAAGGGATGGCACTCCTGGCGGGCCAGGCGGCTCGAAGGGATTCCGGGCAGGCACGCCCCTTCTTGCCCGATCGAGCCGCCACGGCTTCCTGTAGGGACAGGCGTGCCTACTGGGAACGCTTCTCTTTGGTGCCCGACGACGTGCTCAGGAGCAGGTGCTCGCCTTCGAGTACCTCAGGGTCAGCAAGCGCCACGGTGGCCCGGCCGGCCCGGCTGCCGGTCTCCGGGAGGGTGAAGTAGACGATGAGGCTGAGGGCGACAATGGCGATCATGTAGACCGCGACGAGCATGGGCTGTCCGGCGCCGACGAATGCAGCGGCGATCAGCGGGGCCGTGCCACCGAAGACGGCAATCACGATTTGGTGTGCGAGTCCGATGCCCGATACCCGTACTGCAGCTGGGAAGAGTTCTGCCTGGATGGTCGGATACACCGACTGCCAGATACCGAGAACCACCCACCCGGACGCCGATACCAGAACGTAGACGCCGAAGCCTGGCTGGTTCAGCAGCAGGAGCATGGGGTAGAAGAGGACGATCATGCCGATGGCACCGATGATCGGGAAGATTTTGCGTCGGCCGAGTCGATCAGAGAGCGCGCCGCAGGTGGGCACGATGATGACGAGCAAGGCCAGCCCGATGACGCTCCCGGCCAGGGTGGAGGACAGGTCCCGGCCAGTGGTCAGCTTGGCGTAGGTGGGGAGGAAGGTGGCCCAGGTGTAGTAGGCCACGGCCGGGGCAGAGAGCGCTGCTGCCTGCAGCAGCGCCTTCGGGTGTTCGCGGACCAGGTCCATCAGGCGGGCCGCGGCGGACTTTTGATCGACGAGGGCCTCTGCCTCATATTCGGGGGTCTCTTCTGCGCGGGCCCTCAAGATAAGGCCGACGACGCCGAGGATGCCGCCCACGACGAACGGGATGCGCCAGCCCCAGGCGGCGAGGTCTGCCGGAGCAAAGGATGAGGTGACCATTGCCGCGGCGCCGGTCGCTGCGAGGGTCGCAAGGCCGCTCGCCATGTTGGTGAACGAACCGAACAGGCCCCTCCGGTTCGCGGGAGCGTGTTCAACCATGAATGCGATGGCGCTCTGCCCCTCACTACCGGCCGAGATACCTTGGATGATGCGTGCGAACAGGAAGAGAGCAGGCGCTGCATAACCGATAGTCGCAAATGAAGGTGTGAGCCCGATGATGAGCGAGCCGAGCGCCATCCCGGAGACGGACAGCGTCAGGATGAGCTTCCGGCCGAAACGATCGGCCAGTGGAGAGATGATGATTCCGCTGAGCGGGCGTACAACAAACCCGAGCGCGTAGGTGAGCAGTGCTGCGACAAGGGAGGCGAACGGGTCATCGCTTGGAAATATCTGTGACGAGAACACCGCTGCCAGGAGCCCGTAGATGTACCAGTCGTACCACTCCACGAAGTGGCCGATCGTGCCTGCCACCATATTGACGGCGCGGCGGGGATTCGGCACTTCGGGAAGCTCCGAAGGGTCTGGACTGCCGAGGGCGTCTTGTGAGGTCTTCATTGAACTCTCCATATTTTCACGTTTTCTGCGGAGGACGCATTGGAATATTCCCGGACACCTGGAACGGTGCGGGGTCTCGCCCAGCTGTAACTCGCCTCGACGGGACAACAACCAGGGCCAAGAGCCGGCGCAACGCCTAGGCGCTGCCTGACTTGCAGTGGGAAAGAAGCTGATCCAGCCTCTCGCCCGTCAATGAGATCGGTTGCAACACTTTCCAATATGAGATCGGTTGCTGAGATCGGTTGCAAGCAACGATACGTAGGCTAGCCTGCTATGTCAACGGTCATTTTCGAGCCGGACCTGCAGGGTCATCCCTGAAGGGGCAGGCGTTTTTCGTTGTTGAGATCAAGGAAATGGACTCCGGTCCAGGTGCAGTCCAGGCTGCCGTAGGACGCCCAGTACTCATCCCAATGCGCAAGTTTCCACCGGTCCCTCGCCAGGCCCCGCTGAGTGAGTCGCCCCCTAAGAACATCCTGGGGGACGTGCACCCGCACGACTGTGGTCTCCGAGGCAGGCCAGTGGAATTCTTCCGCGGCGCGCGTCAGGTAGTCCGGTACCGCGAAGTATGCACCGAAGGGTGCATCGAGTACGACCGATCGTCCCAGCCGCAGGTTCACTCCTGCGACATCCATGAGGGTCTGGTACTCCAAAGGCAGCAGATTTTCCCGGTAGAAGGTGTTGGATTCCCGGTCGGTGGGGTCATGCCCCAGCGCCTCCAGTGCGAACTCGACAAGGCGGCCGCAGATCCGGTCCTTGTCCAGGTACGCGGCGTGGTGTTCCTTGGCTGTTTGCTGGGCAATGGTTGTCTTTCCGGATCCGGCAGGGCCGATGACGATGAAGACTTTGGGGGCTGTCATTGGCGGGCCTCTGCCACTGCTGAGAGAAATTCCCTGGCGGCCTCGGTGACGCGGGAGAAGTCGCCATCGGGCTGCCACGCTTTTGTCACGGCGCTGCCGACTGCGACACCTGCAACGCCGGCGGCGAACCATTCGCTCACGTTCTCCACGGTCACGCCGCCCGCCGGCATGATCGGCAGGTGTGCCAGCGGGGCCAGTACGGACTTGGCGTAGGGGATGCCGCCGGCTTCGGTGGGAAAGAGCTTGAGGATGTCAGCGCCGGCTTCGGCGGAATTAACAAGCTCGGTCGGCGTGTAGGCCCCGCTGATGGTGGGTACCTGGTACCGGTTGGCCGTCCGGATCATTGCCGGGTTCAGCTGGGGGCTGACCAGGAAGTCTGCGCCGGCTCGGATGCACTCGTATGCTGAGTGCTCGTCCAGAACCGTTCCGGCTCCGACCGCGACTCCGTTGAGCCCGTGCTTGGCAGAGAGCTGACGGATTACGTCCACAGCGCCCGGGATCGAGAGTGTGATTTCAATGGCGCGAAATCCACCGGCGATTGCCGCTTCGGCAACGCGTTCTGCCACCTCCGCGTTTGCAAGGCGGACGATGAGGACGGCGCCGGATTCGTCGATGGTGTTTAGGGTGCGAAGTTTCTTATACATTGCTGGCCTTTCTTCCGGCCCAAGCAGTTTCCCTTGTTCCGGGGGCACCACTGGGCCGCTGTTGAAGTGTCGTTGACAAACTCTCCCATCATCCATACTGTTATTGCAACCGATCTCAGCAACCGATCTCACAATGGGCGGGTAAGAAGATCTCTCATACTTAGCGAAGGGGCTGGCAGATGAGTGGACCACGCACGATCATTCTTGGTGCTTCGCACTGGCACGTCCCGCTCTGTGCGCGAGCAATGGGCGAAGAACACCAGATCGTCGGCGTCGGTGACGAGGACGTGTCGCTCGTCAGGGGACTTGCGGAGGCGTGGGGCGCTCCCGTGGAGGCTGACTGGCGGAGCCTGGTGGATCTGCCGGATCTCGGGCTTGCCTATGTCTTCGGCCCGCACAACGGTATGGCGGAAAAGTGTCTTGCGCTGATCGAGCGCGGCATTCCGTTCGTGGTGGAGAAGCCTCTGGGAACCTCCCTTGCGGAACTTGTCCAGGTGCGGAAGGCCGCGGAAGCGGCCGGTGTGGCCGCGACAGTCCCGTTGGTTCAGCGAGGCGGCCCCGCCGACCGGTGGCTGGCCAAGGCCGGTCGTCCGACGTACCAGAGAATGTCCTTTATCGCCGGGCCGCCCTCGCGCTACCTGAATAACGGCAATCCTTGGATGCTGGACCCTGCTGCTGCAGGTGGTGGTTGCCTGGCGAATCTGGCACCGCATTTTGTCGATCTGTTCCTGCAGGGCAGTGACGAGTCAGCAGAGAACGTAGATTCCCGGCTCTCTTCCGTTCTGCACGGTGCCGGTGTTGAGGACCATGCCAGCCTCATAGTTACCACTCCTAGCGGGCGTGAAGCCATCATCGAGGTGGGGTACGCATTCCCGAATTCGCCGTTGCAGCGCTACTGCAGCTACACGTCGGCAGGGGAGGCCGGATTCGCCTCTGTCGACTCAGACGGTTCTGCCACGTTCACGACGTTGGACGGGGCGACGGAGTCCGCCATGATCAACGTTGACAGTGACCCTCTCTATGATCCGTTCGTACGCCGTGTCGCGCAGACGCTGGAAGATGGATTCCGAGGGATGCCAACACTGGCCCAGCTCGAAGATGCGATGCGCCCGATTTGGCAGGCATATGACAACCAGCACGGAGGAAAAGAAGATGGCCGACCTTAGTATTGACGTTGTCGCGAAGGCGGCCGGTGTCCACCGCTCTACGGTTTCCCGGGCATTCTCCCGGCCGGAAGCGGTGAAAAGCGAAACCCGCGAGCACATCCTCCGGGTCGCCGAAGGGCTCGGCTACACGATGAGCCCGCTCGCCCAGGCTCTGCGTCGAAAGACCAGCACCTTCGTCCCGCTGATCGTGCCTGACATCACCAACCCGTTCTTTGCAGAACTTGCCAAGACCATGACCCAGGCCGCCGATGATCGCGGCTACCAGCTGCTGCTGTGTGTCACGAACGGAGATCCTGCCAAGACCGACGGGTATCTCACCGCAATGCAGGCCATGTACGCGCCCTTCGGCATCGTCGCGCCCTCCACCAAAGTCGACATCGACGCCCTGAAACGCTTCGATTTTGGCCACAAGGTGGTGGTTATCGACCGTGTGGAAGGCGACTCCTCGGTTCCAACGGTTACCGTCGACAGCCGCCGCGGAATAGTCCTCGCCTTGGAACACCTGCGCTCCCTGGGGCACACCTCGATCGGCTACGTTTCCGGTATCTCCGGAACCCACACCGCCCAGGACCGGATGGACGCCTACCTGGAACTGTCAACGGAAGGCAACAGCACGCCCCTTGTACTCGACAGCGGCTCCGACCCGGACGCAGGGGCGCGCGCGGCAAAGCACTACCTCGAGATGGAAAACCCACCGACGGCGATTATCGCCGCCAATGACATGGTCGCCTTCGCCGTGATCTCGGCCCTGGGCCAAAGCGGTATCCGCGTACCGGAGGACGTGTCGGTCATGGGCTTTGACGGCTTGGCACTGGGGGCCCGGTTCAACCCGCCCCTGACCACGGTGCGGCAGCCGATCGCAGACATGGGAAACATCGCCATCGAACTGGCAGAAAAGCAGAACCTGAACGGCTCGGTGGACCACGTCGTTCTGGAACCTGAACTTCTGGTGCGCGCCTCCACCTCAGGACCGCGCACGTGACCGGGGCCAACGAAGGAACCCTGCGGCGGCTGCCCGGGCTGCGGCACACCGACCACGTCGGGCTGACAGTTCCGAACCTCGAGGACGCCATCAGGTTCTTCGTGGAGGTACTCGGCGCCGAGGAGCTGTACCGCTCCGAACGCGGACCCGACGAAGAATTCATGCCCACCAACTTCGAAGTCCCTGCCGATGCCCGGCTCACCCTCGCCATGCTCCGCCTGCCCCCGAACCTGAACATCGAGCTGTTCGAATGGAGCAGCGCTGAGCGGCGGGAGACCCCGCCACGGCATTGCGACGCGGGCGGGCACCACCTGTGCTTCGTTGTGGACGACGTCGACGAAGCGATCGCAGTGCTGCAGGACACCCCGGGAGTGCGCGTGCTCGGGGAGCGCAAGGAAGTGGCCGGCGACAGTCCGCGCGTGGCCGGCAACCGCTGGACCTACTTCATCACTCCCTGGGGGCTGCTGATGGAAATCGTCGACCGATCCCGCGTCGCATCCCCACCCCGGCTCGTCGGTCCAGCGGACTGGACAGGAACTCAAGACACTTTCAGGAAGGACAATCAACAATGAGGCTTGCAGGTCACACACTCGGCACTCCGAACCACACGGTCCCCCAGGCACTGAAGCTTTTTCGGGCCGCAGGGCTCGATGCCGCCGAAGTCATCTACCAGGACGGCTACACCTCAGGTCTGCCTCGAGGGGACCGGCGCGCCGCCCTGGAGGCACTGAAGGCGGCGGAAGACGAGGGCCTGCCGATTATTGGCCTCACGCCCTACACCACAGCCATTAACGCCCTGGACGAGAGTGAGTGGCGCGGGGGAGTCGACGAATTCCGCGGAGCGATTGAGACCGCGCATCTGCTCGGCGCCGACCGGGTGCGTGTGTACGCGGGATCCTGGCATCCCGGTGACACCGATCATGCCAGGCGATGGGCGAAACTGCGGGAGGCCCTGCAGACCCTGGCACCCGAGGCGGAACAGGCCGGCGTGCGGCTGTGCGTGGAGAACCACTTCGGCACCATGACCCAGACCGCGGGAGAAACCGCCGCGCTCGTGCAGGAGGTTGCCCACCCGGCCGTTCGTGTTCTCTACGACCAGGCCAACCTCACCTTCACCCACGACGAGACGTTCGAGCAGGCCTTTGCCGTTCAAGGCGACCTGATCGGTCACGTGCACGTGAAGGACCTCGTGTTCACCGATCCCAAGGCGGCCTTCCGCGCCACTGAAACGGCCCGCGTCGACGCGTCCGAGCGCGCCGTCCGATCACGGGTCATCGGCACCGGCGTCCTTCCCTGGCCCCAGATCCTCGCGGCGCTGTTGCGGCACGGCTACGATGACCTGCTGAGCATCGAGTACGAGTACCGCTGGCACCCGCAAGACCTCCCAACCCCCGAGGACGGTTTCCGGGAATCGGTGGCTGCACTGCGCGGAATGCTCAGTGATCTCGCTGAAATGGAGAACGCCCGATGAACGGGCAGCGCCTCCGCGTCGGCGTCATCGGCGCAGGCAATATCGCCACTATCGCCCAGCTGCCCACACTCGTCCAGCGCGATGATGTCGAGTTGGCAGCCCTGGTGTCTCGCCGCGAGGACCCGGGCAACCTGGTCCGGCGCTGGGGTTTCGGCGCCGCCTACCGGTCAGTGGAAGACATGCTGGCCTCCCAGGACCTTGACGCTGTCTTCGTCCTCACGCCCCGGTCCGAGCACGCCCACGCGGTCCAGCTGTGCATTAACAATGACGTCGACGTGTTCTGCGAAAAGCCCCTGGCCCCGGCCACCGAGGAGGCAGAACGCTTGGCGGACCTGGCCGACGAGCGCGGCCGCATCCTGATGGTCGACTTCAACCGCCGCTATGCACCCGTCTACACCGCCGGCCGTGACCTGTTCGGCACCAAAGGCGCCACCTTCTGTGTGGCCCAAAAGAACCGCCCCGGATCCGAATACCGCGCAACGTTCGAGAACGCCATTCACATGGTCGACCTGCTCCGCTGGTACTGCGGCGGCGAACCCGTGGACGTCGCCGCACACGCCGCCGGTGATGACCCTTGGGAAGAAGACGGCGTCGCAGCCATGATCCGCTTCGACACCGGCAACACCGGAGTGCTCATGGCTGCCCGAACAGCAGGTGCTTGGAACGAGAAACTCGACGCCTACGGCGACGGCAAGACGGTGGAGGTCCGCACCCCCGAAACAGTGTCGACCACCGTCAGGGGAGTCACCACATCACGCGAGCTCAGCGCCGAGGCCTACGGCTGGGCAACAGCGACCGACACACTCGGATTCTCCGCCGCCGTCGACCACTTCCTGGACCGGGTCGCTGACCGGGTACAGCCACTGACCTCCGGCCGCGAAGCCGTTCAGACCCAGCGCCTGCTCGACCGGATCCTCGCCGCCTCCGGACTGCCCACAGAAGAACAAGAAGGCCGACAATGGGCAAGCCACGCCACGAGCGGCAACAGCTAGCCAGCACTGGCACGCGCTCCGCCCTGGACCAGGGCTGGCAGAGAACCCAGGCTTCAACAGCCCAGCAGCAGGTCAGCGCACGGAGCGACGCCCACTGAAGCAGCCGCGCCCGGAACGATGGCACACCCTTTGAAACACCTCAAGTAAGGACTTAGAAAGATGAAACGAGCAGACCACCAGCTAACCGCAAGGCAGCAACGGACAAGCGGAGTTATCAGATGAGCCTCAAAGACCAGGTCGTTCTGGTAACCGGATCAAGCGGCGGAATCGGTGATGCAGTCGTCGACGCACTCACAACGGAAGGGGCTCTCGTCGTAGGTGCCGACCGCGCCCCGAAAGAGGGCCAGGAACTGGCCGGCTTCTTCCCGCTCGACATCACCTCGGAAGAACAATGCGCCACAGTCGTCCGTGACATCACAACCAGGTACGGGCGCATCGACGCTCTCGTCCACGCCGCTGGAGTCCTGGGCACCACGCCGGACATCATGAAAACAACGACCGAAGAATTCGACGCCATCATGCGGATCAACGGTTCCGGCACGTTCTCCATGGTCCGGGAAACAGCACAATCAATGATTGGGACCGGAACCCCGGGTGCCATCGTGATCCTCTCCTCCGTTGCAGCCAAAGAAGCCCGCCTGAACTACTTGCCCTACAACGCAAGCAAACTCGCAGTACTTCACATTATGTGGTCCTTCGCCGAGCTGCTCGGCCCCAACGGCATCTCGGTCAACGCCATCGCACCAGGCCCAGTAAACACTCCCATGTGGGCACAGTTCGCAACAGACTCAGGACCTGACGCAACCGCCAACCGGGCCAAACGCGCCGCGCAACTTCCCATGGGCCGATTCGCCGAACCAGACGAAGTCGCCCGCGCGATCCTTTTCCTTGCCGACCCAAACAACCGCTACATCACCGGCGTGTCCCTCGATGTGGCAGGCGGAGCACACCTGGGAATGGGAACCTGATCCAGGAAACCCACCAAAGGATGATGCAGGCGCGGTCTGAATTCACAGCGGGTTTGGCCATGCTTCCTCGCAGAGGACATCCAGACACCGATCGGGCTTAATCGGGACGTCGCGCGGCTCCTTGCGAAGAAGCTCGACCTGAAGCTGAAGTTCTTGGACACGAAGTTCGACAGGATCATCCCGGGCCCCGACGGTGGCCGCTATGTTGGGACGCTCACCGCCATCGACATCGAAGACTTCGTTACCGAGGCCTATCGGCGCACCGCCGAGCGCACCACCGCCGGCGAGCTGGAGGAGGACAGGGAAGGGGGCGCCGGGTAGGCATGCGGCGTCTCAACGGTCCCGCTCACACGCACACCGCCAACCGCCCCCGTCCACGGCGTATCGCCCGGGCCGGGCAGGAACAGATGCGCGAAGACATACCCCTGCTGAAGTGCAATGACCTGCGAAGTGACCCCGGGGCAATCCACCGCGAGCTCCACAGGCCGAAAGGTGGCACCGGGATACTCCTGTCCAACGAAGACTTTTGCGCCGGAAGCACCAACGCAGGCTGCGGTGACGGTGTACTGCCCGGCCACTGGCACCTTCTGGAATTTGCCAAACCCCCTGAGGGGGCCGTCCAGTGGCCCCACGTCGGAAAGGAGGAGTGGCTCCGGCCCTGCCTCTAGCAGCCGGTCCAGTTCAGCGTAGTTCTTAGCCTCGCGTTCCAGTACATGCGGATCGCTGTAGGCCTTCGGGGACCCTATTACCGGCGCCGGTTCAGCTGTTGGTGTGTGCACCGTTTCGGGGCCACCTGGTGGTGTGCGCTCGGGCTCGGAGTATTCATAGACGCACCCCGCCGTTCCGCCTAGAGGGACCAGCAGGCACAGGGCAAACGAAAGCCGGTGCCACTTTTCTTTCGTTCCCACGTTTCCATGGTGGGCAAGCCCGCAGTGGAAGACAACCACCGTTCCGGTCAAGATGTCTCATCCGGAGGACGCGCGAGGCAGGTCTCCGCAAGAAGGGATCATTGCGCAGGGCTGGCCACGGCATGAAGCATCCCGTTTATGAAGTACCGGGTCTTGCAACGGATTCAACCCCAAACACGAAAAGAGAAGTACGCTTATCACGATCTATCGATTCACGAAGCGGCGCGGTAGGAGCCAATGCCCCATGAAAGACGCAGGCAGGCTGCCGCGGGAAACTGTTGCAAGGTTGGTATCCGCCGTTGATGCCGGGATGTCAGGGACGGTGAACGTCCTGGCGGGGCTGGTCGCGGTGCCAGGCATCGCCTGGCCCGACTTCGACCCGAGTGCCTTGGAGCAAAGTGCGGGGAAAGTCCGGAACCTGCTCCATGAGACAGGTTTTGCTGACGCGGAAATCATCCGCGCCACCGATCCGGCAGGCGTACCGGGGGCACCCGGAGTCTTCGCCGCCAGGCCTGCCGCTCCCGGGCTGCCCACGGTGCTGCTCTATGCCCACCACGACGTCCAGCCGCCTGGGCCGGCCGGGGAATGGGAGAGTGATCCGTTTGTTGCTGTGGTGAGGGACGGACGTCTTTGGGGGCGGGGCGCGGCCGATGACAAGGCCGGAATCGTCATGCATGTTGCTGCTGTCCGGGCCCTGCACGCAGTCCTGGGACCGGGCCACGGCTTGGGCCTGACCTTCTTTATCGAGGGAGAGGAGGAATCGGGGTCACCCACGCTGCCGGCCCTACTCGCACAGCACAAGCCGCGCTTCCAGGCAGAGGCAGCCATCGTTGCTGACGCGGGCAGCTGGAAAATCGGAACTCCTGCGCTCACCACCAGCCTGAGAGGACTGGTCGACGGGACAATCGAAGTGCGAACCCTGGATCATGCGCTGCACTCAGGCAGCTACGGCGGCCCCGCCCTCGATGCCCCCACTGTCCTTGCCCGCCTGATGGCCACTTTCCACCACGAAGACGGTTCGGTCGCCGTGGAAGGTCTCGTCACAGCACGCCTTGAAGGTCCGGACTTCTCCGAGGATGAATTTCGGCGTGATGCCGGCGTCCCAGACCACATTCAACTGGCGGGAACAGGAAAGATCAGCTCCCGACTGTGGAGCAAGCCCGCGCTGTCCTTCGTCGGACTCGATGCCCCGCCAATAGCAACCGCTCCGAACACCTTGATTCCAACGGCCGCCGTAAAATTCAGCCTCCGGATTCCGCCTGGCAATGACCCGGACGAGGCCATGGAAGCCGTCCGCCGGCACGCTCTGAAGCATGCTCCATTCGGCGCCGAAGTGACATTTACTCCGGGCACAAAGAGCAAGCCCTTCGCGGTGGCGCCGCGCGACCGGATGGCGCAGACAGCCCTCTGGGCACTAGGGGAGGCATGGGGAGCCGAGGCGGTGACTCGAGGCACTGGCGGGTCAATCCCGTTCGTGGCGGAACTGACACGGTACTATCCCCGTTGCTCCATCCTGCTGACGGGACCCAGAGACCCCGATTCGCGTGCTCATGGAGCCAACGAATCCGTTCACTTGAGCGAACTGCGAAACGCGATCCTTGCCGAAGCCCTGTTTCTCGCTGCTCTCTGCCAGAATCCCGCCGCCGGGCTGCCCTAACGGTCCTTGGGCTTCGCGGATTGCCTAGGGCCAGCCAGGTTGCCCGGTATGCCACGGGCCAACCGTGCTGATCACAGGAGGCGTCCATCAGGTCTGCAAAGTTGGTCTCGCCTGTTCTGCAGGACTCTCAGGACTGATCGAACTATTTGCTAACAGCTAGGTCGCTCCTCCAGCCGAGAGCGCTGCCAAATGCTCGTGCCTTCGGCGGGTGTTGCTTGATGTGCGAGGAGGCCAGGTAGCCCGATTGCTGACACGGCTTGCAGGGACTTCTCAGGTCCATCGACCTAACATGTCCCATATGAAGGTTGCCCGAGAGGCGCGCTCTGCTGCTGTGGTTATTAATGCCGGATCACGCCGGGGGGTGGCGGCGCGCGAACTTGTGGTGGACAAGATGCAAATGGCAGGCGTGCCGATCACCTCCGTGCATCACGTGCTGTCGGGAGCGCAGTTGGCCGAGACGCTCGACCGAGTGGTTGCGGACGGGCACGACCTGATCGTTGTCGGTGGCGGCGACGGGACGGTTTCCTGCGCCGCCGGTCGAGTTGCCGGCACGGACGTCATGCTTGGCGTCCTTCCGCTGGGCACCGCCAACGATCTCGCACGCACGCTTGAGATACCGAACACTTTGGCAGAGGCGTGCATGGCCATCGCAGACGGGAAGGTGGTCGACGTCGACCTCGGCCGGGCGAACGGCCAGCCGTTCCTCAACGTCGCCTCCGTTGGCCTGTCGGTGAGTGTTACGGAGGCTCTCAGCCCCCTCCTTAAGCGGCATATCGGGCCGTTGGCGTACGGTGTTGCCACCCTGCGCGCTTACGCTCGGCACGAGCCGTTCCGGGCCCGTCTCGAATTCCCGGAGGGGGACCACGGGCCGATGGAGCTCGAAGACCTGCTTCAAGTGGCCGTCGGCAACGGCCGGCACTACGGCGGCGGCAACACGGTCTCTCCAACGGCCGGGATCGACGACCACACGCTTGACATCTACGCCATCCTGGCAGCGCCGCTCCGGGAGCACGTAAGAATCGCGCGGTTGTTCAAGGACGGAAGCTTCGTCGAGCACGACCGGGTGCACCACCTGACCAGCCGACGTGTCCGGCTGGTCACCGAGCCGCCCTTGTCGGTGAACCTCGACGGCGAGATCGCGACTGTCACTCCGGCCTACTTCACGATTGAGCGCAACGCCGTACACGTGGTGGTACCGCAGAGCAGCAGCAGCGCATCGTTCGACGGACGAGCGGCTCCGCGAGAGGACCCATCCATCTGAGAGTTGATTAGCCGCGTGCCCGGACAAGGCGAAGATTGCACGTTACGCAGCCGGCGATCAGGGCGCTCCGTCGTCAGGTGTCTTCGGCCAGGTCCTGGAGGTCTAAGGTGTCGCGCGCCTGTTCGATGTCGGGCATGTGTGCCGCAGCCCATTCCAGGAGCACGTCGATGCGGGTGGCGAAGTGTCTTGCCCAATGGTGTGATGCGGTACTCGATCGCCACGGGGCGCGAGCTCAGCAGCTTGCGTTCGATGATGCCGTTGCGTTCGAGGAGCCGCAGCGTCGCCGTCAAGGACTTCTGCGACACCGGGCACCGCTAAAAGGCGATCGTCAGCGTGCCTTGAACTTCATGCAGCACCCGATCCGTACGGACGCGTGATCGCCTCGAGGAAATGCCCGTCAGGATCCGCGAAGTAGACGCCCCGTCCGCCGTCGTTGTGGTTGATCTGCTGCGGGCGGGACCGTCCCGGGTCCGCCCAGTAGGGGATGCCTTGGGCCTGGATCCTTGCGAAGATTCCGTCGAAGTCCTCCTCGCTGACCAGGAAGGCGTAGTGCTGCGGGGAGATGGGCCGGTCCGCCGTGGCGAAATCGAGGGCCACTCCGTGCTCGAGGGAAACAGTCAGGAAAGACCACATGGCTTGGGGTTTCGGCAGGCCGAGAACGTTGGCCAGGAACTCCGCCGAACGGCGCTTGTCCGTTGCGTAGACGATGGTGTGGTTGAAAGTGACCGTCATTGTGACCTCCTCGGAAATCGAGGCGCCCGGCTGATCAGGCCTTGGCGACCGGCAGCACCAGCATGTAGCCGGTCGGCAGATTGCTGCTCCAGCGCCGCGGCTCGCGGACGACGAACTGCGTCGCCAACTGCTTGGGGGTGAGCAGGGCGTTGGGCGCGGGGGACGGTCCCCACCGCTCGTCGCCGTACGGGTAGAGCGGATCTTGAACGCGGATACCGGTCACCGAGAAATCGGGGAACTGGCCGGGATCGCCGAGTGATGCGAAGCCGCTCATCACCCATACGTGGCGCCCGCGCCACATGACCAGCCCGACCGGCCGGCCCGTGTCAGCGATGGCGCGCGCCGCGGTTCGCAGCGCTGCCTGGTAGTCGGCAATGCTGACGACCGTGTACGGTCCCATCCCGACCTTTGTCAGCACCTGCGCCCAACCTAAGGGATTGGCGCCGTTGAACGAGTTGGACGACCGTGCCCTGGCCATCTCCCACAGCTGGCCCTGCTGAACGGGATCGGCCCACGTCCGGGCCCCCGTGTCGTCGATGAGGTTGTGCATGATCTGGATGCTCGCCGCCACACACCACTCAAAGGTGTACTGGGGAACGAAGTCCCCCTCCTGATAGAGGTTGAGGGCGAACGCACGGGGCACCGGGGTTGGCGTGGGAACCAACGTTGGGGTGGGGGATGGGATCCGGTGAGGAGTGGGGATGTCATCGAGTGCGGCTGGCGGGGCCGAGGAGATCTGGACCGGTCGATCGGTGGCAGCCTCATCGAGGCTGGTGGCGGGCGTGCAGCCCGAAAGAAGGGTCGCTGGGACGACGAACCAGGCCAGAATACGGAGCTGGGCACCGATCATGATCAATCCATTTTATCGTGACGCGGTGGGAATGCGTCCAGCAGCGACCTGCGGTGGAAGAACTCGCTCATCTGCTGGGGGAGACGGTTTCCGGACGGAGACAGATCAGTCCGCAGCCGGACCTCGTCGTCATCTCGCCGCTGAAGGACCGGACCGGCAAGGGTGGGCGGTCAGGTCAAATGGTCGAAGTCTCCTCGCGCCCAAGCAGCGTGCCGGTTGGCAGAATCGTGTAAAACGGCCTTGGCTCCGGACGCGATTACATTGTTGAAGTTGCCGTAGATTCGATCGAACGTGAGCTCTGCCAGCTGCGCGGCGAGTCGCAACGCCACCGCCCCGGATAGCGGCAAATGATTCGGGTAGCTGCGCATGAAGGCGACTGAGCGACGATCTGGGTTGGGATACACGCTGTCACCGCTCAGCAGAACGCCTCTGCCGCCCGCTCCTGCAGCCCAGTGCGCCACCGCGCTGCCCGGGAAGTGTCCCCCGGTCTGGTGCAGCGTCAGGCCTTCGGCGATGGTTTGACTGCCGGACCAGTATTCGATGATCGGATCGTTGCGCCCCAGCCATCGCCGGTCTGCGTCGGCGACTAGTACGGGGACGCCACCGAGCCGATGCGACCATTCGACCTGCACACCGAACATGTGTGGATGGCTGGCGGCGATCGCCAGGACCTGACCTCGCTCCAGCACTGCCTTCACAATGCTGTCATCGACGTAGCCGACCGGATCCCACAGCAGCGAACCCTCGTGTGTCACGAGAAGCTGGGCGGTCTGGCCGATCCCGACCTTTGGCTCGGTTTTGATCGCGATAAGTCCCGGCTCATTCTCCTTCAACAGTGTCTGCTGGCCCTCCTGCGCCAGCCCGTCCAGTGTGAGCCATTTTTGTCCGTCCTCGGGCACATACTGCCGCTCATCGGCGCAGATCGGGCAGACCCCTGGGGTGGGTTCGTCGCGTTCGACGGCACAGGTTGCGCAGATCAGCATGTCGGTCCCTTCTAAGCGCCACGTATCCTGCGTTCCCGCCTTCTTGACCTTTGGTGGCGGGTTGGCGTGCCCAGACTATGGCACGGGAAACTGTCCTAGGAAGAGATCCATGCGGTATCGATTGCGTTGGCGGGCCGGCCGTTCCCCTTGGCGCGCCCGTGATTGCCCTCAACCGTGAGAGTAAGGAGCAGGCGTCAGATACGAGTCAGTTTGCAGCCATTTCGTGGGCAAACTCCAGGGAATCCACAGGAGCCGGGCGAAGCCGCGACAGCATCTTGGCGCTGGCCGCCTCCACGAAGCCATGGAACAGCACTTTCTCTTCTGCGAGTTGTTCCGGGTGCCACTGCACCCCCACGCAGAAGCCCGCGCCGGGGTGCTCAATTGCTTCGACTATCTGGTCTTCACTCCAGGCGGTGGCGATGAGCCCCTCGCCAAGGCGGTCCACGGCCTGGTGGTGCGAAACGGGAACGGCTTCCAGTGCGTCAGCCCCCAGAAGCCGGCCAAGCCGGGAATCGCGCCGGATGTCGACTCGGATGCCATTGAACTGGTGTCCGCCCAGCTGGTAATGCCCGGTTCCCAGGACGTCAGGCAGGTGCTGATGCAGGGTGCCGCCGAGCGTGACGTTGAGCAGCTGTTCACCCCTGCAGATGCAGAGAAGAGGAACATCCTGGCGGATCGCCTCAAGGATCAGGGCGGCTTCCCACTCGTCGCGTTCGGGCCGGGGAGAGTCCGTTTCCGGATGCGGCTCCTGGCCGTATCGGGCCGGATCCACGTCCCAGCCGCCAGGTATGATCAGCCCGTCCAGCCTGCTGACCAGATGCTCGATCATGTCCCCGGTCGTGGGCTGCGGCGGGAGAAGGACAGGAACTGCGCCCGCGTCAAGGATGGGCGTGAGGTACTTCTCGGGGAGGAATGCCGCGCGCACGTTGCCGCACCCGTCGGTGCCGGCCCGCTCAAGATAGGTGGTCAGCCCAATGATCGGCTTGATTGCGGTGTCTGCGGCGTTCATGCGCATGTCCTTCCGGGAAAGTTCCTACTGCAAGGCTACGAACGGCATGTGTACGCCGTGTTACAGGGCCGTCACTATTGGGTATCCATGCCAGACTTTGCCTTGGCGCCATCCCCGTTGCCGACGCTGGTCTGCTTACCGGACGTTCTGCCGTCACACATTGGCAGGCCTTCGGTTCCTTCGATGTCCGGCGCCCTGATGTATTCCTCGATCAAACAGTGCTGTACATCGATCATGGTGACGTGTTGACGTCAGCCGGAACGGCGTCCGGACTAGATGCGTGCCTCCATCTGGTGCGGTGCCGTTTGGGTGCGGAGGCAGCGAACCAGGTTGCACGCAGTCTGGTAATCGCCCCACGCCGGGAAGGCGGACAGGCGCAGTACATTGAACACCCGCATCCGCCCCGCTCCTCAGACGACCCGATGGCGCGCTTGCTCGAGTGGGCATTGGGCCGCCTGGGGTGAGCCCCTCGACATCGATCGCCTCGCCGCCCGGCGCACATGAATCGTCAAACCTTCGTCCGCGCCTTCCGGGCTTCAACAGGGGCGACCCCGTCCGCCTGGATACGCACGCGACGGCTCGATGCCGCCCGGCAGAGCCTTTTCCACCACGCGGGGGGTGGTCTGCGGACCAGCCAGGGGGATAGCGGCGCAGTTCTCTATTGCTGCCCGGGATAGCGGGGTGCGGCCAAGACCTGGTGGGGGTAGCTGTCCAAGAGCCTGATGGGCCGAAATTCATCGAAAAGCGGCTCGGGCTCAGAAAATACCTCCGCTGCGACTGCCGGGCCCAAGAACGGGGCCAAGGTCACGCCGCTGTGAGTGGCGACGAGGTAAAGCCAAGGCCTGGACGGGACGGTGCCGATGATACTGCGTCCATCAGTGGGCATGGCTCGGATTCCGACATGGAGTTCCGTGAGGTGAGCGTTTCCTGTGTTCTCCAGGATCTCTTGGAGCCGGCAGATAAACTCGCGTGCCAAATCCGAATCGATGGCAGGGACGGTATCAGCTGTCGCGGTCGCATCAAGATCGAGTGCCTGCAGCAACAAGCGCCCACCGCCAGCGGGGCGGATGTTAAGCTTCGGGCTGGTCAGAATCCGGTCTATGGCTACAGGCAGGGGGTTCGTGACGGCAAGATACCCTACTGTCACATCACCCGGCTCGTGATACTCGGTGACAACCGGACCCAAACCTGCGGCTGCTGTTATGTCATTCGTCCACCGCCCAACGGCACTGATCACGTGATCCACCAGGACACTGGTGCCGTCGCGGAGAATAACGTTCACGCCCTCAGCAATCTCTTCAAATGTTTCCACGGCTGCTCCGACGCGGAGACGAACACCAAGGTCTTTGGCACGCTGGAGTTGGTGACGTATGTAAAGGGCAGGGTAGCAGTGTGCTTCGTTCGGGAAGTGCGCTACGGCCGTGCAATCCTCAGGAACGATCAGGTCCGGGATTAGTTCGCTGGCGGTTGAGCTGCTGATGCTTGTGGCTTCGTATCCCAAATGACCCAACCGTTCCAGTCGGCGGTGGAGTTCGTTGGCGTGCCCAGCCGTAGCTGCGAGTTCGATGTGACCGGTGGGTCGAAACCAGTCCGCGCCGGTGCCGGCAAGGCGGTGATGTGCTTCAAGGCCGGCGCGGTTTAGTTCGTGGTAGCCAACGGGTTCCTTGCCATTCGAGTTAACCCATGCGTAAGAGGTCGAGGAAGTCCCGGAGCCCGGGGAGTCCTTGTCGATGAGAGTCACATCAGCCCCACGGGCAGCTGCCTCGGCGGCGATGGACACGCCAATGATTCCTGCTCCGATAACGGCTATTTTCACGGATAACTCCTGAGGTGGTGGTCATGCGGTTCACAGGCTGTCGTCCGCAGGCTGCATCGGACACAGCTCCAGAAGCTCCTGTGAAGCCGTCAGCGGTAACTGCTTATGAGTCTTTGGAGGGGAAAAGAGCGCTGAGCTGGATCATCCCGGAGTCTGGGGAAGTAAGGACGGTTGGTCCTCCAGGCTGGTCCTTGGTGTGCTCAATGACCCGGGCCATGGATGCTTGGGCGAGAACGACGACATCGCACTCCGCAGCCAGCTCAGAGAAAGCGGCGAGAACCAACCTGTCATGCATCGCCCGGTCACCTGCGCGCAGGGCGGAGAAAGCGCCGTCGACAATTCTGGCGGTAACGATGGGCGTCTTGTTCTGACTCTTGGCTGAATCTTGGACGAGCCTGGTGGTGGGTCCAAGCGTCGCAGACAGAGTCGCGAGCACGCCAACCCGCTCGCCGGATTGTACGGCGAGCGTGGCCATTGGAGTGTCGATTCGCAGGACAGGAATGGAGACGAAGTCGGCGGCGGCGGTTGCCGCTTCGCCGATGGAGGAGCAACTCACTAACAGTGCCTGGGCACCTGATTCCTCAGCGTAGCGGGCATAGTTGACCAGCCGCCGTCGAACATGTCCTGGCGTTGTTCCCCTGGCAATAGTGTCTTGGAGCAATGACTCGTCCACGTAGTGCAGGACACGGAGGCCGGGAACCGTGTCACGGGCCCGGGCTTCCATGTCCGATACCAAGCCAGGCACCGTGTGCAGCATTGCGATGGTGTTCAAGGGTGAGTTCATTATTTTCTTTCTGCTGTTTGCAGCGGCTGATGAAACTGCAGCATCGTGGGGGAGTAAACCGGCTGATAGGCGTCGTCCAGGGCGTGGTCGGTTGGCTCACTTAGTGAAGGAAGCAGGCGGAATTTCATCCACGTTGCCGGCCGCTTGGCGCCATGACGGCAGCGCGCGTGCACTGACGGAATCTTCTGTGATCGTCAGCGTAGACGGAGACGGCCGATAACTGCGGCTTTGACTTTTGTTCAGGTGCAGGGACTGGCGCCACCCGGCCTCGAAGGTAGGACTAGTCATGGTTGGGTCTTTCCCTAATCGAGCGCCGTTATCCCGACTGCAGGTTGTCTCTGGGGCACTACTGTCGGCTGTGTTTCCACAGACCAGCCTACGACACAAGAAGTTGCTGATTATCAGCACAAGAGGGAATGCATTATTTCCACCAACGAAAGAAGCATGGAATGGTCGGCGTCAGGCATAAAAAACTGCTCCCCAGGAGTCGGGACTGATCTCTCAATCCAACTTCCGGGGAGCAGTTCAGCGTGAACAGGGACGCTTGCCCGCTGGGTTTCGCCTTGTTGGTTTTCCGGGATTATTCGGCAGCGGCGGGAACATCCGCCACAACCCACATCTTGCGGACCGTTTCGTGGATGGTCCAGTGACCCTCCCAGCCAGCCGGGGTGACGAACAGGGTACCGGGTCCGATGTCGAAGCTGTTGCCGTCTGGTTCGGTAATGGTTCCGCGCCCGCTAAGGATCTGGCAGATCTCGTCGTAGCCGGGACGAGTGCTCTTAAACTCTCCCGGTGTTACCTCCCAGATGCCGGTCTTCAGGCTGTCCCTGTTCCAAAGACGGAAGGACGCTTCGGTTTGCCCGGCCTGAATCGCGGTTTCCTTGGGTTTGTGCTCCCCTGGGTTCGCGGTTGTTGCATCGCTCATGACGGTCGCCTTGACCATAGCTGCTCCTTCTCGTCTTTTACTCGTTAATGCGTCGTCCCGATTCCGGGTTTGCTTTGCTTCCGGCCAAACGAACGTACCAGACAAGAAGGTGCGGGTTAACTGCACTTTAGGCAATGCATTGTTTCTAACGGGGAAAGAAGCAGGATCGGCCCTAGATCGAACGGCCGTCTACGCCAAGGTCAGGCGCGCGGCCCGATGCCTGCCTTGGCGGTTGCTGGCGCGAGCGGGCAGGCGCGTTGAGCGACGGAGGGACTGCAGCGTTTCGGCACCACGGTTTCCGCGTTGGTCAGCAGTTCGGAGTGTCCTGGCATCCGGTCTGGAGCTATCAAGAGAATCCGCACGGCAGTTAGCAGCTGGCCGGCTGACAGGGTGATGCGTTGCGTCGACGAGCATGCCTCGTCCTCCGCCAGCCCTGACTGCCTCAAGACTCCGGCGTTACATCCGTTTCGCGGCTACGCGAGAACACTGTTGGGTACCGCAGCCATCAGTCGGTCTAGGGCCATCTTCCGCTTCTTTCGTTCTTGGAAACAATGCATTGTCTCAAGTGCAGTTAGTCCCGAGCTTCTTGTCTGGTACGTTCGTCTGACTGGAAGCAAATCAAACCCGGAACCGGGACTGCGTATTAACGAGTAAGAGAGGGGAAGGGGCAGCTATGGTCAAGGCGATCGTGATGAGCGACGCAACAACCGCACATCCGGAGGAGCACGCCCCCAAGGAAGCCGCGATTCAGGCCCGCCAAGCCGCCGCGTCCTTTCGCCTTTGGGCCAGGGGCGACTTCAAGGTGCGTTTCTCTGAGGCAGCTCCGGGAGTGTCCAAGGCCGTCCGGCCCAATGACGAGACGTGCAAGATTCAGAGTGGGTCCGGCACCATCTGGCCGATGACGCGACTCGATCCTGCTGCGGTGTCGGAGACGCGAGCGGGCCGCACCCTCTATGAGGGTACGGCCCGCCAGTCTAGCGATAGGTCAGACGACGATCAGTCGAAGCCGTGGCAGTAGACCTTGCGAACGGTCTCAAGGACTTCCCAGCGGCCCGTCCAGCCCTTGGGCTGCACGACAACGTCGCCGGCAGTGACCTCATACACGTTGCCAGTGCCATCGTCGGTGACCCTCACGCGGCCGCTCACGATGTAGCACAGCTCGGTGTCCTCGCGGGGGGTAATGTTCCAGCCGCCGGGCTGGCACTCCCAAACACCGGTCTTGACCTCGGTGTCGAACTTCAGGATTGCCGTCTTGGGGTCACCTGAGTCGTAGCCGGCGCGGTGGCCATTGGGCTCGAGCTCGCCCTGAACCTTTGCTGCAGGGACATATACGTATGGACGCATGATTTTCCTTCCACTGGGTTGTGAATTGTTGACGATTCTACTCTATCGATCAGTAGGGGTCTATCCCACTCCCGGTCCAAAACTGCCCTTGACATCGTTGCCGTCGGCTGCGTCCCCTAAAGCTCAGGCCGGCGTCCTCGAGAGGGCGCCGGTACAGCTCTAGGACCGTCGTCGTCGAGGGCGCCCTCGACCTCCACGACCGCACCGCGTGGCGCATGGGTGGGGGTCGCCACGATCCAAGACCCGGGCCCGCGACGCTATGGCGTGTCTCCTAATCCCTTGAGCCTCAGGGTGAGGGCATCGGCGCGTCGTCAGCCTGCCGAGCGTCAACGAGCGGGACCAGGGCAGGGGGAGGGGGAGTCCGGCGGCGACCTCGTGGATCTTCGTCCTCAGTTCGCCCCCGCAGCGACCTGGGGCGTGATTGGCCGGTTCGTTAAACAGATTCTCGTAGTTCGACAGGTCCCCCATGCATCGGGGGAGGCCGGCCTATCCACATTAAGAACCTATCCTCGCCGCAAGGCCATGCCGAAGATGCTCAATGGCCGCTGTGATCCTCTGGGGTGTCCTGGCCGTGGCGGGGTAGAGAGCGTAAATGTCGGCGCTGGGGGTCGGGACGTCTGGAAGGACCTGCTGAAGTACTCCCTGCTGGATCAGCGGGTTGACGTGCCACGTGGAGCGCATGATCAAGCCGAGGCCCTGGATGCACCAGTCGGTCACAACATCCCCGTCGTCGCTGATCATGCTTCCCCTGACATCAACGTACTCCTGCTGCTTCTCGCCAAAGCGCCACAGTGAGTAATCGCCGTTGTTTTCTCGAAGGACTATGCAGTTGTGCCGTTCCAGGTCCCTGATGGTCCGCAGCGGCGGGGCACTGTCAAAGTAGCTGGGCGCCGCGCACACAATCCTCCGGTTCGGTGCCAGGAGTTTTGCCTTAAGCCTGGAGTCCGACAGTCCTCCAACACGGATGGCGATGTCGAAATTTGTACCCGAGATGTTCAAAGGCAGCGGAGAAAGCTCCAGGTCTATCTGGATCAATGGGTGCTGCCGGACGAACTCCCCCAGGAGCGGCGCAATGTGCTTCCGGCCGATCCCCAGGCTCGAATGCACAGTAATGCGTCCCTTGAGCTCGCCATGCTGCACGGACAGAGCTTCTTCCAGATCAGTTTTCTGCTGCAGGATGCTCAGAGCGCCAGTCGCATACAGCTCCCCTTCTTCGGTGAGGGTTAGCCGACGGGTGCTGCGGCGGACCAGTGGTACCCCCAGCCGCGACTCAAGGGCGGTAAGGCGTTTGCTCACCGCTGAGACCGACTTTCCCCAGCTCCTGGCAGCTTCAGTAAGGCTCTGGGAACGGGAAATCTGTTCAAAAAACTCCAGGTCATCGATCGATGTGAGGTCCATTTAGTACTTCTTTCGTTTTTGGCAACAATGCATTCTCTCATGTGCGATTACTCAGCATCTTCTTGTGTCGTACGCTGGTCTGACTGGAAGCGCAGCCGACGGTAGGCCCTTCAGAGGCAGACCCGGGACCGGGACAACGGCTTGCAATAAGGGAAAGCAAGGTAGAAGCATGACTGCACTGGAAACAGACGTTGTAATCGTCGGAGTTGGCTCGGTAGGAAGCATGGCGAGTTGGCAGCTCGCCTCCCGTGGTCAGCGGGTCATTGGAGTAGACAGGTTTTCGATCCCCGGCCCCTTCTCTGCCTACGCCGGCGAATCGCGCCTTTTCCGCAAGGTGTACGCGGAAGGCGGGCACTACACGCCCCTCTTGCAGCGGTCACAGGATCTGTGGCGTGATCTGGAGAAAGTCAGCGGGACACGGCTGCTCAACACCACGGGCGCTGTCACCATATATGACGAGCACAATCCGCGGTTGGCCTCGCTGCTTGCGGCCGGGAAAGACAATGGCCTCGACTACGAAATTCTCCGGGGCCACGAGGCGCGGGCAAGGTATCCCGAACATGTGATCAGGGACACGGATGTCACGATCTTTGATCCGGAGGGCGGCTACCTGAAGTCTGAGAGGGCCGTGACAACCGCTCTGGCCGAGGCCGCACGTCTTGGTGCCAAGTTCCTGGGAAACCGAAAAGCGCACAGCGTTGAGAAGTACGGTGACCGGTACATCGTCCGGACCGATCAGGAAGAAATCATTGCCTCCCGGGTAATCGTCTCGCAGGGCAACGGTGCGGGAGCCGTTTGCAAGGAACTCGGTGTTCACCTTTCCGTTCTGCCGCAGATCCTGACATGGTTCCCCGTTGTGGATCCAGCAGCGTTCTGCAGGGAAGACATGCCGGTCTTCCTCAGGAGGGCGGAGGAAGACGGAAGGTCGGACAACGCCCAGTTCTACGGATTCCCGAGCGCTGACGGTTGGACAGTGAAAGTCGTCGCGAGCATATTTCTGGACGAGGTTGAGTCCATGGAGAAGCCTCCTACTTGGGATCCTCAGCATTTGGACACCATCCGGGCATGGGTCCGGGAATTCATTCCGGGACTGATTCCGGAGCCGGTGCGGGTTGCCACGTGCGCGGACGGTCACTTACCCGATACGACCGCGCTGTTCGGCACAGTGCCCGGAATGGAAGGCGTCCTCGTGGCGGCCGGTTTCTCCGGCCACGGCTTCAAGATGGCTTCTGCACTGGGAGCCATAGCCGCCGACCTCCTGCTGGACGGAACAACGGCAACCGACGTCAGTTTCATGAACCCAGCACGGTTCCTCGGACCCGATACGCGACTCACGTCACTGGCTCTGAGCTAAGTACCAATCATTCAACAAAGGTGATCCGCTACGTATCGCCATTATTTGAAACCTGAAACCTCAGCCCCCAAAAAAATACAAGATAACAAGGAACGAATTAATCATGGCAGACACGAACTTCCGGCCGAAGTACATCTCTTATGACGTCTACGGCACGCTGATCAACTTCACCATTTATCCCACCACGCAGCGACTGCTCGACGGCCGCATCCCAGACGAGCAGTGGTTGGCCTTTAAGAAGGTTTTCCGTGCATACCGGTTCGACGAGGTCAACGGCGACTACAAGCCCTACGAACAGATCCTTCAGGATGCCTTTGACCGCGCAGGCAAGCGGTTTGGCATTGGGCCGACCCCCGATGCCGGCGCAGAGCTCGCTGAAGCTGTACGCAACGCCGTTGCCCACGAGGACGTGCCGGCTGCGCTGAAGCTCCAGGGCGACAACTACAAGCTGGTGGCTCTGTCCAATGCGGACGACAGCTTCCTGGACATCAGCATTCCCAAGCTTGGCGCAGATTGGCACGCCGTGTTTACCGCTGAGCAGGCCGGGGCCTACAAGCCGCGCCTCCAGGCGTTTGAGTACATGCTTGACCAGCTCAACGCGACCCCGGAGGACTTCCTGCATGTCTCCTCTCACCCTCTGTACGACCACATCCCGATGTACAACATCGGTTTCCGCGACCTTATTATGCTGGACCGTGGCGCTGAACCCTTCGCCGAGGGCTACAACATCTTCACGGTTAAGTCCCTGGACGAGCTCAACAAGCACCTCGGTCTCTAAACCCGGTTCAAAATCAGGCGAGGGGGACTGTCCAGATACTGCCTAACCTGCGAGGGCCTGAACACGGCATTGTGCCGGGTTCAGGCCCTCGAGCTTTGTTGGGACTCTTTCGACGTTTTGCCCGGATATATTCGTGCGATGCCGCGCCAGGGGAATGCCGCGCCAGTGCTAATGGAGCAGTAGCTGCTGGAACCCCCGTTTCACGCCCTCCGTACTGTCGTCGCGCGCATGCCCTCCATCGGGGATAACGAAGTACGCTGCTGTCCTGAATACCGGAGGAGACCGGAGGGACGCATGGCCGCAAAGGATGGTTCCGAAGCCGCGCTGAAAACCAATCCAACCAATGGGTTCCGGCGGAAAAACGTAGTGCCGGATGTGACTGCCGGGCTGTTGCTGTGCGCCTTTCTGGTTCCTGCAGGCATGGCATACTCCACAGCCTCCGGTCTGCCGCCGGTGGCCGGGCTCTACGCCTCGATCGTCTCCCTCATCGTCTACGGCCTGATCGGTCCCTCACGGGTGCTGATCCTGGGCCCGGATTCAGCGCTGGCTCCCCTGATCGCAGCAGCTGTGATTCCCCTGTCAGGAGGCGACCCGCGCCGGGCCGTTGCGCTGGCCGGGCTGCTGGCAGTCTTCGTCGGCGGCTTCCTGATCCTGGGCTACTTCCTAAAACTTGGCTTCCTGAGCAACTTGCTGTCCAGACCGATCCGAACGGGTTACCTGGCCGGGTTGGCCGCCGTCGTCGGGCTTAGTCAGTTGGCGGGTCTCCTCGGCAGGGATTCCGACGGCGCCAATGAGCCCTGGAGCCAGCTCTCCTCCGCTCTTGACCGCGTGGTGCGGGGCGATTTCAATGTCGTCGCCGCACTCATCGGTGGCGCAACCATCGTCATACTGCTCATGGCCGCTCGACTTCCGCCGAACTTCCGGCTCCTAGGCATCATCGTGACGGTTGGGGGTTCCATGCTGGCGTCCGCCACCCTTGGCCTGGACAAGATGCTGCCCGTTGTGGGTGCACTCCCATCTGGCCTCCCCATGCCCGCGCTTGGCGGGTTCGGCTGGGGCGACGTGACCGCGCTGGCAGGTCCTGCTGCCGGAATCGCCCTGCTCGCCTTTGCCGATACCGCTGTTCTCTCCCGCAGCCTTGCCCAGCGCCACGGCGCGAGGGTGGATGGGGGCAAGGAAATGCTGGCTCTAGGCAGCGCCAACGCAGCTGCCGGTGTCCTGGGCGGGTTCCCCATCTCCGCCAGCACATCCCGCACGCCGGTGGCCTTGAACGCCGGCGCACGCACCAGGTTAGCTGGTCTGTCAGCGGGAATCTGGCTACTGGTATTCATGTTGACATTGCCAGGGGTGACCGCCCACCTGCCCTCCAGTGTCTTGTCAGGCGTTGTCATTGTGGCAGCAGCTTCGATGGTAGACGTCGGGGGCATGAAGGGCCTCATCAGAAGCAGCCGGATAGAAACCGCCCTCATGGCTGGTACGTTCGTGGGCGTGCTGGTGCTCGGAGTCTTGCCGGGCGTGGTCCTCGCGGTGGTGTTGTCGCTTGCTGTGTTCGTCCAGGCAGCGTTTTCTCCTTACCGGACCGAACTGGTTAAGGTTGAGGGAAGGCCGGGATTCCACGACATAACCCGCCATCCGGAGGGCCGAAGAATTCCTGGGCTGGCCTTGATCAGGTTCGATGCGCCACTGTTCTTCGCCAATGGTCAGGTCTTCGTCGAGCACGTTCGGGATATCGTGGACGTCTCGCCACAGCCGGTCCACTGCGTCATTGTGGCCGCCGAGGGCATCACCGGGGTGGACACCACCGCCGTCGAACACCTGGTTCAGCTGGACGAAGACTTGGAGCACAAAGGCATTAGCCTGGTCTTTGCCGAACTTAAGGGGCCAGTGAAGGATAGGCTGGCTAAATTTGGATTGGCCGACCGCTTCGATCGGTCCCACCATTTCTCCACCATCGAGAGCGCAGTCGACCACTTCAGCGGGCAATCATGATGTTTGCAGGGCTTTCGTCAACGCCCGGCGGGCACCCCTCCGCCGGTGACTCTGGCGAAGAGATGCCCGTCCGGGGCTGCGGTGCTCAGTGTCGTCGGGAGCGAATCCTATGACCCATTCTTTGACGTGGCACCATTGGCTGTGAGCGCGTCAGGGATCTCACTTTCAATGTCCGCGGAGGACCACACGGCTCCGGTTTGGACAGGATCCGACGCCCGCTCATTGGCAGCCGCACTTACGGTTTGGGCGGAGCCCGGAGACGGATGTGCTGCGGCGGCCGCGGCGTGCTCGGCGAGGACGCCTGTCTGGTGGCGGATCTTCACGCGGTAGAGCAGCGCGCCGCCGATGGTCACGGCAGCGACGAACATGACCCCGCCCCACTGCAGGTACCACTCAAAGGGCGGCATCGAGTTGTAGATCTCCGGCCGCGGCCAGATCAGGTTCAGGGTCATGGCCCCGCCCCAGAGCACTGCGAGGATGTTCACGGGCAGACCCCACTTACCGAGGCTAAATCCCGCTTCTGCCCCGTCGTCCTGCAAAGGCCACTTCTTCAGGAACCGCCGCCGTAGCATCGGCACGGTGACCAGCAGGTAGGACAGGTAAATCAGGACGATGCTGATGCTGGAGAGAATGGTGAAAATTGCCGGCTGGGAGATGTTAACAATCAGCGGCATGATCGCGATGAGTCCAATGACGATGGCCGCGGCAGTGGGGGTCTTCCGCTCGGGGTGCACCTTGCTGAGCTGCCGGCTGAAGGGCAGGTTGTTGTCCCGCGCCATGGCGAACATCATGCGGATGGCGGCGGCGTGGACGGCGAGCGTGCAGACGATCACCGCCACGACAATGCACACCAGGAAAGCCTTGCCGAACGGGCCGCCCAGCACGGAGAGCACGATGTACTGCAGACCGCCGTCGGCGGCTCCCAGCTTGGGGTCGTTCAGGTCAGGGGCGGCCAGGAGACCGCCGAGGAGGATCAGGCCGCCGAGTACGAAGGACGCGGTGATTGCACGGAGGATGGCTTTGGGAGCGGTCTTTTTCGGGTCCTTGGTCTCCTCGCCGAGGGAACTGGCTGTGTCGAAGCCATACATCACGTAGCCGGACGCCATGGCGCCGATAAGGAACACCCCGAAGAAGCCAAGGTCATGGTCCTCGCCGAAGCCTGCGGTGTCGAAAAGAACCTCAGGCCCGCGCACCACATGCCAGGCAAGGGCCAGGATGAGGAGCACGGCAGCGGCGAGCTCCACGAAGACGCCGATGCTGTTGATCCTGGTCATCAGCTTCACGCCGAAGGCGTTGATCAGCGTTGAGATGCTGATCATGATGCTGGCCAGCAGGACGCCGTTGACGGCGAAGTCGTACGGGCCCGTTCCGTCTCCGATGATCTGGAAACCGGACCAGATCTGCGGCAGGGTGAGCTGCAGCGCAAGGGCCACGGCGCCAAGCGCCACGATCGAAGAGATCAGCAGCAGCCAGCCGGCCAGCCAGGCGAAGGTCCCCGACGAGAGCTGTTTGGCCCAGTTGTAGACCGACCCGGCCACCGGGTAACGGCCGGCCAGTTCAGCGAAACACAGGGCCACCATGAGCTGGCCCGCGAAGACGAGGGGCCAGGACCAGGCGTAGGCCGGTCCGGCCATCGAGAAACCAAAGTAAAACAGCTGAAAAACACCGGTAAGGATGGAGATGTAACTGACGCCTGCGGCGAAGCTGGCGAACTTGCCGATGCTCCGGTCCAGTGTCTGGGCATAGCCGAACTCGTCCATGCCGCTTGAATCAGTACTCTTGCTCGGTTCCAACATCTGAACTCCTAAGTCAGAAAAGCACGGTGGTGATGACCCGCGGCCGCCATTGGACGCGAGCGAAATCATCGGCCGGCCCCCGTGTGGCGGGTGCTCGGGCGTTTTCCCCCAAATTGTTGATGCCTAAGCCTGCTGCGCCTGCCCCCGTTTCCTCAGCGGATGAGGCAGACCAGCAGGTGAGTGCGGGCTCGAGGCCCGCGGCCGATCTCAGTCGGCTCCTCGTCGGGGACAGACACCGCATTTCCGCGGCGTCCCCTAAGTGTGGCGTAGGTCATACGATGCAGACTAATTGATGTTGAACATGTGTTCAAGACTTGTGGGTGAACAGATGTTCAGATTAATTGAACCCTCGTACCACCAGGATGGAGTGACCGAGGATCGACGCGGGCAGTGTCCGCGACGGTTGAGCCGGGCGCTGTGGATAAGCGTGGACCGGCGCTGGTACGGAAGACGCGCGTGCAGGGAGCTTGGAGCACCTTCCGCCGGTTCGCCTGCCAGCGCCGGATCCGGCCTGGGGGCGCGCTGCCGGTCAGGCGAGGGATGCGCTGAGCTCCGCTTCCGCCGTCGTTGTTTCGCCGGCACGGCTGGCGCGGATGAGGTCAGCGCAACGCTCACCGATCATCATGACTGTGATGTTGGGGTTGACCGTGACGTGCTCAGGCATGACAGATGCATCGGCGACGCGTAGGCCGGTCACGCCCTTGACCCGCAGCTCGGGATCGAGCGGCGACATGTCGTCGTAGTCCGGTCCCATGCGGACCGTGCCGACGGGATGGTAGACGGTATTGTGCGTCTTGCGAATGTAGTCCTGCAGTTCCTCGTCAGTCTGCGCCTCGATTCCGGGGGAGAGCTCACGGCCGGTCCATCCGGCCATGGCAGGCTGGGCGGCTATTTCGCGGGCCTTGCGGATACCGGCGACCATGACGCGCATGTCGTGACCCTCGGGATCGGTGAAGTACCGCGGGTCGACCGCTGGCTTGTCGCGGAAGTCGCGGCTGCGCAGCCGGACGGTGCCGCGTGACCGGGCGTGCGTGACGTTCGGTGTGAGGCTGAAGCCGTTTTCCGTGGTGGGGTAGCCGTACCGCAGGGTGTTCATGTCGAATGGGACGGACCCGTAGTGCATCATCAGGTCCGGGCGGTCCAGGCCGTCCTCGGTTGGCGTGAAGATGCCGATCTCCCACCATTGCGTCGAAGTCTGCACCATCGGCTGCTTCGCCTCGAACTGCACGACGCCTTCGGGGTGGTCCTGCAGGTGCTCGCCGACGCCGGGGGAGTCGACCAGGACCTCGATGCCGTGTTCAGCCAGGTGCCCGGCGGGGCCGATGCCGGAGAGCATGAGCAGCTTGGGCGAGTCGATCGCGCCGGTGGACAGGACGACCTCGCAGCGGGCGGAGAGCCGGTGGGTCCGGCCGAACGCCGAGTCCACGACGTCGACGCCGGTGCAGCGCTTGTCGGCGTCGAACACCAGTTGACGGGCCCGCAGCCCGGTCAGCAGCGTGAAATTCACGCGCTCGATTATCGGGTGGATGTAAGAGACCGAGCTGGAGGATCGGGTGCCGTCCGCGCGGCGGTTGATCTGGAAAAAGTTGGCGCCGTTGATCACGGTGGTGCCGCTGTTGAACTTCGCTCGCGGAATGCCTGCCTGTTCGCAGGCGTCCAGGAGCGCGACGCCGGCGGGGTCGGCCGGGGGCACGTTCATCAGGTGTACGGGGCCTGAGGCGCCGTGGTGCGGCGCGTCCGGGCCGGCGTCCTCGTTAGTCTCCAGCCGCTGGTACAGCGGCCAGGCGGCGTCAGCGTTCCAGCCGGTGGCGCCGTATTTGGACTCCCACTCGTCCAGGTCCTCGCGCGGGGCCCAGAAGGCTATGCAGGAGTTGTGGCTGGAGCAGCCACCCATCACCTTCGCGCGGGAGTGGCGCATGAAGGAATTGCCGTTCTCCTGCGGTTCGATCGGATAGTCCCAGTCGTAGCCGGATTCCAGCAGCTCCATCCAGCGGTTGAGCTGCAGTACCTCGGGCACGCCCCGGTCGTCCGGGCCGGCCTCCACCAGTGCCACGGACACGTCCTGGTCCTCGCTCAGGCGGGCGGCGACCGCAGCGCCGGCGGATCCGCCGCCGATGACGATGTAGTCGAACTCGCGGTCGGTGAGGTTCTCCACGTTGTCGATGTGCATCTAGTTCTCCTTGCCGTGGTCAGCGAACCAGCCGGTTACCTGTGGGCTGGTGTTCTGGTAGATGTGCTTGGGTTCCTGGTATTCGGCCAGGCCGGTCGGGCCGAGCTCGCGGCCGACGCCGGACTGGCCGAAGCCGCCCCACTCGGCCTGCGGGAGGTAGGGGTGGAAGTCGTTGATCCAGACCGTGCCGTGCCGCAGCCGGCCGGCCACTCGCTGCGCCTTGCCGGCGTCCTGGGTCCAGACAGCGCCGGCCAGCCCGTAGATAGTGTCGTTGGCGGTCGCCACGGCCTCGTCTTCGGTGCGGAAGGTCTCGACGGTCACTACCGGGCCGAAGGCTTCGTCCACGACGACGGACATTCCCTTGTGTACGCGGTCCAGGACGGTTGGCTGGTAGTAGAAACCGGCGTCGTACTTCTCCCCAACAGGTGCCGCGCCGCCGCAGCGCAGCCGGGCACCCTCCTCCACGCCGCGCTGGACGTAGGCGTGGACCTTGTCCCGGTGGGCCGCGGAAATCAGCGGCCCGGTTTCGGCTGCCTCGTCGAACGGGCCGCCTAGACGGATGCCCTGCGCTCGGCGGACCAGCTCGTCGACGAAGCGCTCGGCGATCGATTCCTCGACCACCAGCCGCGCTCCGGCGGAGCAAACCTGCCCCGAGTGCACAAAGGCCCCGTTCAGCGCATTGTCGACGGCGGCGTCGAAGTCCGCGTCGGCGAACACCACGTTGGGGTTCTTGCCGCCGAGTTCCAGGGCCACCTTCTTCACGCTGCCGGCGGCCGCCGCAGCAATGCGTTTGCCGGTCTCCAAACCGCCAGTGAAAGAGACCATGTCGACGCCGGGGTGTTCCGAGAGCGGTGCGCCCGCCTCCGCGCCGGCCCCGGTAACGAGGTTGGCGACGCCGTCCGGCAGGCCCAGGTCGTGCAGGAGCTGCATGGCCAGGATGGCGGTGGACGGGGTCAGCTCGGAGGGCTTGAGCACGAAGGTGCAGCCGGCGGCCAGCGCGGGTGCGATCTTCCAAGCGGCTTGGAGCAGGGGGTAGTTCCACGGGGTGATCATCCCGCAGACGCCCACCGGCTCGTAGACGATCCTGCTGACGACGGCGGGGTCCCCGGCGTCGACCACGCGGCCCGCCTGCTGCCCGGCCAGCCTTCCGAAATATTCGAAGCAGGCGGCGATGTCGTCGATGTCGATCCGGCTTTCGGCGATCCGCTTCCCGGTGTCTAATGATTCGGCGCGGGCGAACTTCTCGCGGCGTTCGCGCAGTTCCGCGGCGACCTTGAGCAGGAAGGCCCCGCGCTCAGGTGCCGGGACCGAGGTCCAGATGCCGGAGTCGAAGGCCGCGCGGGCCGCAGCGATGGCGCGCTCGGTATCTTCCCGGCCGGCCTCGGACACTGTGGCGACCAGTTCGCCGTCGGCGGGGTTGCGGATCTTGCGCACCGCGGCGGACGCCGCCGGCTCCCACGAGCCGTTGATGAACAGGGTGGATGCGGTTTCGGGCATAGTGTCTCCTTTAGTAGTGCGGCGACTAGTAATAGGACGGCGACGGGCTCATCGACGGTCTTGTAGTCGGGTTTCCAGTCCGCCTTGGGCGGGAAGCAGCCATGCGGTTGAAGCCATGGCTACTTCCAACCGCTGTGCCGGTCCGTCAGGTTCCTCTGGACCGGGTGGGTCTGATACTTGAAGCTGCGTTGCCACCGTTGTGCGGGGGCAGCCCGCCCACCAGGAGCCTTCGAAGCTGGACTGGTGTGGCCTGGGTCATACAAAGAAGAATAGTTCAGGTTGAACAACTGTTCAAGACATTCGCTGAACAAATGTTCAAGAATAATCGCGCGTGGTACGGGCCCGGCGAAGTGGGCTTGGGACTTCGTAGACCTGGCGCGTAGGCCGTGCGTTTATCGCGAAGCGGCGAAGGCGATCTGCTCCGTGCGGGTGATGCTTCGCTGGATGGATGCGTTGTCCACGCCAAGGAGTGCTGTCAGCCACATGCCGTTTTGCACGACGACAATGTCGGCTGCCCGCTCCCTGCATTCATCGCGGGAAAGTTCGGGCTTGGCATTCCCAATCAGCGTAGCCAGCCCATCGAGATACCGCTCGAACGCAGCCGCATTGATCAGTGCAAAGTCTTCATGGGCTTGCGCGAGAGCCCACAGGTGGAGACGCAGGGACAAATATCGTGTGGTCAGGAGTTCCGCGGCCGCAACGCGCCGGAGGGCCTTGCGGAGCTGTTCGTCCGGGGGCGATCCTGGCTCGGGCGCGACCAGCATAAGATCGTGCTCGTCCATTCGGTGCAAGGCAGCACGGATCAAGCTCGACTTGTCTTCGTAGTAGTAATTCACGAGCCCCAGTGCGACGCCGGCTTCCCGCGCCACAGCACGCATATTGACACCTGAGATGCCGTGGCGCGACAGCAGGTCCAGTACCGCTTCGAGAATGCGCGACTGCCTGCCAACCTGTTCGCTGGGGTTCACGGTGCTTGTATCCACCCGGCCAGACTATTGCGAAACCTGAGAGAGTGCATCTCGCTGACCTCGCGCGGGCGGGTCGCGGGCCTCGTCGCCCGGCGCTGGATGGGCGCGGATCCGGGCGTTTATCGCTTTGGGGAGTGCCTTCACGGTGGAAGGCACTCCCTAAGCGGTTGGTGCCAGCTTGTAGGCCGACCGGGTTGATGTTGGGTCTTAGCGCAGTGTCTTGAAGGCCCGGCCCATTCCTTCGAGCAGGCGATCGGCATCGGTGGTGGAGAACGGCATTGGCGGGCGGAGTTTGAGGACGTTGCCCTGGGCGCCGCAGGCCGAGATGAGAATCCGGTCCTCCCGGAGGGCGTTCACTATGCCGGCGGCGGCCTCCCCATTGGGTGAGAGTGTGGATCGGTCAGTGACGAGGTCGACGCCGATGAAGAAGCCGCTTCCGCGGACTTCTGCGACCTGGTCCAGGTTCTGGCTGAGGTCCTTGAGCCCGGTGATGATCTTCTCGCCGACCTTGCGGGCGTTTTCTATGAGTGATTCCTCGCGGATCACGTCCAGGACGGCCTGGGCAGCGGCGATGGCTACGGAGTTCCCGCCGAAGGTGTTGAAGTAGCGGATGTTCTTGCCGAACTCCACGAGCAGTTCGGGCTTGAAGATCGCGGCCGCGACGGGGATGCCGTTGCCCATGGGTTTGCCGATGGTGACGATGTCCGGGACGATTCCGTGGCGCTGGAAGCCCCACCATTCCTCGCCGGTGCGGCCGAAGCCGGGCTGGACTTCATCGGCGATGTACAGGCCGCCGGCGGCGTGAACTTCTTCGATGATCGGGCGCAGGAAGCCTGTTGGGCCGGCGAAGACACCGTCGGAGGAGAAGATGCTGTCGGCGATGAAGGCCGCCACTCCGATGCCGTGGCGGTGCAGGTCGGCGATGGCGGCACGGACCTGGTTCCGCAGGTGATCTTGCAGGGACTCTTGATCTGATGAGTACCGCAGGGCGTCGGGGGCGTCGATGACCCGCACGTTCGGCCCCAGGGGCACACCGATGCCCAGGGACGGGGAGAAGGACGCTACTTCGGTTGTCAGGCCGTGGTAGGCGCCGGAGGTGACGATGATGCCCTGGTTTCCGGTGGCGTATTTTGCCACGCGCATGGCGAGGTCGTTGGCTTCGGACCCGGTGCAGGTGAACATGACGTGGCCAAGCTCGGCGGGGAACGTGGCCAGGAGCTGCTCGGAGTAGTCCAGGATGGATTCCTGGACGTACCGGGTGTTGGTGTTCAGGGTCTGCATCTGCTCGTGGACGGCCGCGATGACCCGCGGGTGGGCGTGACCGACAGAGGGGACGTTGTTGTAAACGTCGAGGTAGTCATTTCCGTCGCGGTCAAACAGCGTGACGCCCTTGCCGCGAACGATTTCCAGGGGGTTGTCGTAGAAGAGCCGGTAGCCGGGTCCGAGGCTCTGGTCCCGGCGTCGGATGTTCTTCTGCATCTGATCCGGGAGCTCGCTAAGGCGGTTGGGATCAAAGCCATTGATCATGGCCCGGGACGGCTTGCGGATGGTTTGGGGAGTGGTGCTCATGATGTCTCCTTGATGGCTGGTGCGTCTGGTTCAGGGGTGGAAGGCAGGTGTGGTGCCGGCGCGGCGGCGGTGGCGGCGAGCCGGTCCCAGTCCGGCTTGGAGTGGGAGAGCAGGTAATCGCGCCTTTGCGGCAATTGGTTTGCCCGCCACCCCGTGATCAGGGCCCGCAGGAGCAGCCGGGCCTGGGCTGAGATGATCAGGGCCTCCAACTCCTGGACCGGCAGCGGGCGGATACTCAAATAGCCGTCCATGACGTGCAGTGCATGTTCCCAGGGGCTGGACGGGTCTGTTCCCAGAAGGTTGGCCATGGTGACGCTGAGGTCGAAGATCACCGGTGTCCGCACGGCGTCGCCGAAATCGATAATCCCGGTCACGTACTCCGGGGCGTCCGGGTCGACCAGGACATTGAACGGACTGAAATCCCCGTGGACTACCTGGGAGGTCAGGGTGTCCAGCAGCGGAACTACCTTCTCGTCGAACCGGTCGAAAATGTCTTCGGCCAGGGCGCGTTTGTGCTGCTCATCGACGTAGTCAAGAAGCGGCCGCATCCGGTGGAAGTGCTTCAGGTCCCACAGGAGCAAACGGTCGGCACGGGGATGGTCGAAGTCCTGCAAAGCAGCGCCCAGACGGGCAAGGCTTGAGCCCACCAACTGAAGCTGGCCAGCGGACGCCCCGTGATGGGCCAGCAACTCGCCAGGCATGAAGCGCATCACCCGAAGCACCCGGTCAAAGGGGCCGGGCGGTGACGGGATGAGGACTTGCGGATCTCCACCAAGGCTCCTGACAAGACGCTGGACCGGAAGTTCTGGGGCGGTGAGTTCCAGATGCTCCATGCACGCCGTCTGCAGGTGGACTATCAGGGGATCCTCATCGGCTGTGGACAGCTTGACAAGGTACATGTCATGTCCGTCTTGCAGACGAAAAGTCTCGTCTTTCTCGGTGGGAATGCGTCTCAGGTCGCCGTTCAGGCCGTAGGACTGTTCAAGGAGCTCCAGGACAGCTGAGTCGGCGAGCTGAGACTGTTCCACAAGGAGTCCGCTCTCTGATGCGACGGCCTCGATAAATTCGGAGTCGGTGCTGACATTCATGTCCTAGGCTCCTGCCGCTAGTGGAAATTCGATAAGTAGGAAATTGACAGGTCGCCTGAGTGAAGCCAGCTGCTTGATTTGCGACCGTAATGCTGGAAGCCAGCCAGCGCTGTTCCTCTGTTCTTCTGTTCAACAGTTCTACACGGAACAAGTATGCCAGCCTTCGACGGATCTAGCAAGGATTCCCCGGCTATCTGTGTCAGCGGCTGGCGAGGATACGTGTTTTACCCTCGCCGTGCCGCAGATGCGGGCGCGACGATGGATTACCGGAGCCGCTGGGGTTGGGGGAGTTAGCGGATCTCGGCTTCAGTGATGGCTGATTCGGCGAGCCCCCAGTACTCCAGCGATTCCTTGTATTCCGGGCTCTCCAGGACGGACTGGATGGCCTTCTGCAGGGCCGGGGTCAGCGGTGAGCCCTTCTTCAGCCCCATGGCGACGTTGGTGTTGGTGCGGGTATCCATCCTCGGTTCCAGGATGGTGAAGTGGTTGGGCTGCTGCTCGTTGGCCCAGGCCAGGGCGCTGGCGTCGTAGAAGACGCCGTCGATCCGCTTGGAGTCCAGCTGCGTCAGGGCCTCCTGGACGTTGGGCAGCGTCACGCCGTTGATGGCCGGCTTGCCCTTTTCCTCACAGGTCCACTTCGAGACGTTCGGCAGGTGCCTCAGCTGCTGGGTGGAGCCCTTGGTCACGCCGATGTTCTTGCCGCAGAGCGTGTCGTTGGTCAGATTGTTCGGGTTGCCGTGCGGTACCGCGACGGCCGAGCCGCCCTTGAGGTAGTTGATCATGTCCAGGACCTTCAGCCGCTCGGGCGTGGCAGACATGGTGGTGGCGGTGAAGTCGTAGCGGCCGCCGTCGATCCCGGGAATGATCGTGTCAAACGCGGTGTTCTCGAACTTCAGCTTCAGCCCCAGCTTCTTGGCCACCAGCCGGGCGAGGTCCGGGTTCACGCCAATCGGGGTGGTGTTGTCCTCGGCCAGGAACGTCATCGGCGGGGAACTCAAATCCATCGCCACCGTGATTTCACCCTTGGCCTTGTAGGACTCCGGCAGCAGCGCCACCGCGGCCGGATCCGGCTGGACACCCTCGGAGATGTCACGGGTGTTCTGCGTCTTGGGAAGGTCCGTGGATTGGGTATCCGTTGCCGTACCGCCACAGGCGGTGAGGGCCAGCAGGACAGCAAGCCCGGCGGCCGCCGTCTGGACTTTATTGATGGTCTTCATAGTGGTTCCCTTCGCATGCCCGTCAGACGAAGTTGATCCTTGGGTCGGGTCGGCATTGAGGACATCGGGGCATATTTCTGCTGGACAAGATGCAGCTCTGGTAACTGTTTCACTTCAATGGACTGTGATCTGGATCTCAGTACATGCTTAATACAAGTACCGCACTGCTCAACTGTCAACAATAAGGATCGGTCTACTATCCAACTGTTCAACTGTTGACAAAAATTGCAGGCGCGCTTTAGAGTCGACGTACTGGGCGGCCGGGTCTTCAGTACCAAGGGAAGCCGTGGAGCCCAGACACCTCATAAAAGCCGAAGGCCACATGTGGCCTCTTAAAACTTCAATGAATGGACGAATCATGGCAGACTCCAAGCGGCCGCAGTACATTTCCTTCGATATCTACGGCACACTGATCAACTGGGATACTGATTCCACTACCCGCCGGCTGCTCGCGGGCCGTTTGCCTGAAGAGCAGTGGCCTGCGTTCAAGAAGGTGTTCCGCGGGTACCGGTTCGACGAGGTCCTTGGCGACTACAAGCCCTACGAGGAGATCCTTCAGAATTCCTTCGACCGCGTATGCAAGTTCTTTGGCATCGGGCCGACCCCTGGTGCCGGCGCAGAGTTCGCTGACGCTGTACGCAGCTTCGGTGCCCACGATGACGTGCCGGCTCCGCTGAAGCTCATGGGCGACAACTACAAGCTGGTGGCTCTGTCCAACGCCGATGACAGCTTCCTGGAGATCAGCATTCCCAAGCTCGGCGCCGACTTCCACGCCGTGCTGACCGCTGAGCAGGCCCAGGCCTACAAGCCGCGCTACCAGGCCTTCGAGTACATGCTCGATACCCTGAACGCCAAGCCGGAGGACTTCCTGCATATCGCCTCTCACACCCGCTACGACATGCATCCGATGCACGACATGGGCTTCCGCAACCTCTGGGTGCTGGACCGTGGCTATGACCCCATCACAGGGGGCTACGACTACAACGCTGTCAAGTCCTTGGACGAGATCAACAAGCACCTCGGTCTCTAAACCGACGTCGAGGCGAAAGGTCAACCCGTGAAACTTAACCCCTATTGGCTGGACACTGCCGAACCATCCGGGGACTACCGGCGTACTCCGGTTCCCGAGAACGTCGACGTTGCCATCATCGGCGCCGGCTTCACCGGACTCTCCGCAGCCCTGGAATTTGCCCAGCAGGGCGCCAGCGTTGCCGTTTTCGAACGCCACACCGTGGGGTGGGGCGCGTCCGGGCGTAATGGGGGAATGGCGACGACCGGGTTGGCCATCGGTTTCACCACGGCCGTAAAGCGCTATGGAAGCACACGCGCCGTGGAGATGTTCCGCGAATACAACGACGCCATCGACAGCATCGAAAAGCTGGTGCACGACAACGGCATCGACTGCGACTACGAGCGGCACGGGAAGCTCTCGCTGGCCTTCCACAAGTCCCACTATGAGGGGTTCCTGAAGTCGCAGGAGAAGCTGGCCGCCCTGGTCGACCATCATGTCAGCGTCATCCCCAAGTCCGAGATCCACAGCGAAATCGGCACGGACTTCTACCAGGGGGCGATGCTTGACCCGCTGGGAGCAGGCCTGCACGTGGGGAAGTTTGTGCATGGGTTGGCCGGGGCGGCCGCTGCCGCCGGGGCGGACATCTGTGAGGAGGCCGGTGTTACGGAGCTGAAGAAGGTTTCGGGCACGGTGCACGACGTGCACACCTTCCGGGGCATCACCCGGGCCAAGCAGGTCCTGGTCGCCACCAGCGGCTATACCGGCGGGGTCACCCCCTGGCTGCAGCGCCGTGTGATCCCGGTGGGCAGCTTCATCATCTGCACCGAGCCGCTGCCCCAAGACGTGATTGACCGCATCCTGCCGAACCGGCGCATGGCCTCGGACAGCAAGATGCTCTGTTACTACTTCCGGATTACGCCGGACAACCGTCTGCTCTTCGGCGGCCGTGCCCGTTTTGCGCTGTCCAGCCCGGACTCGGACGTCAAGAGCGCCGAGATACTGCGCAAGGCAATGCTCGAGCTCTTCCCGTACCTCTCCAACGCCAAGGTGGACTACATCTGGGGCGGACTGGTGGACCTCTCCATGGACCAGATGGTCCACGCCGGCATCCACGACGGCCTTTACTACTCCCTGGCCTACAGCGGACACGGCGTCCAGATGGCCGCCCACATGGGCAAGCGCATGGCCCACTACATGGCCGGCGACAAGTCCGCGAACGTCTGGGAAGACCTCAAAAACCCGCCCGTACCCGGACACTTCGGCCCGCCGTGGTTCCTGCCCATCATCGGCGGGGCCGCAAAAATCATCGACCGCTTCAGCTAGGCCCACGAAGGAAATCCCATGCTTCCATCCATTAACGCTCTTGACGCGCGCCCGGAAACAACCGGAACCACCGACGGGCGGGCAGAGGTCGCCCACCTTCCCGGCGGTGCCTTCTTTGAAGGGCGGTGGCAGCGCGCTGACCTGACATTGGAAGTACGGGATCCTGAAGATGGCTTCCTGCTGGGGCGGGTGTGCAGTTCGACGGCGGTGGATGTCCGGCTGGCGATCGCCCACATCCACCGCCACCTGCAGCGCGAGGACTGGCCGCTGCGTTCCCGCAGGGAGGCTCTTGAAAGGGCTGCCCGCCTGCTGGGCGAGCAGTCCATGCGCTTTGCGAGGATCATCGCGTCCGAAAGCAGCAAGACCATCACCGAAGCCGAACGTGAGGTTCGGCGCTGCACCGAAACCCTGCGGCTCTCCGCCGCCGCTTCCAGTGAGCTGGCGGGGGAGACCCTGGGGTTCGAAGACAGCATGGCCGGCGGAAACAAGATCGGCTGGTACAGCCGGAAGCCGGTTGGCATCGTCGCGGCCATCACACCGTTTAATGATCCGTTGAACCTGGTGGCACACAAGCTGGGCCCGGCGCTGATCGGAGGCAACGGCGTCGTCCTTAAGCCCTCGGCACGCACCCCCCTGACCGGGCTGGCCTTTGTCCAGCTGCTGCTCGAGGCAGGCGTCCCGTCGGGGCGCCTCGCGGCCATTGTGGGCGGTCCCGGCGTGGCCGAGGCCGTTGTCACCGATTCCCGGGTGGACCTGATTTCCTTCACCGGCGGCCCTGCCACGGCGGAACGCATCGCTGCCACGGCCGGGGCGAAGAAGATCCTGTCCGAACTCGGCGGGAATAACGCCACGATCGTGTGCGCCGACGCGGACGCCCAAGCCGCGGCAACGGCGATCGTGGCCGGAGCCTTCGGAGTGGCAGGCCAGAACTGCCTGTCCGTGCAGCGCGTCTATGTGCACACTTCGCTGTTCGACGAGGTCCTGGAGCAGGTCACCGCCGGTACCAAGGCGCTCAGGACTGGGCCAAAGCTTGACCGGGGCACCGACGTCGGCCCGTTGATTTCCGAGGCAGAGGCCCGGCGGGTTGAGGAATGGGTGGAAGAAGCCAAAGCGGCCGGCGCCACTGTCCATGCGGGCGGGGCCCGCCGGAACGGGTACTACGAGCCGACCGTGCTGACGGATGTGCCCTCGGACTGCCGGGTGATCCGCGAGGAAGTCTTCGGACCGGTGGTCAGCATCCTGCCGTTCATCGAGGTCCAGGACGCGGTGTTTGCGGCCAACAATACCGAATACGGCCTTCAAGCCGGGGTCTTCACGCAGTCCATTGACCTGGCGCTTTCCATTGCGGAGAAACTGCACGTGGGTGCCGTGGTCATCAACGAGACCAGTGACGTCCGGATTGACTCCATGCCCTTTGGCGGCTTCAAGAAATCCGGTGTGGGCCGGGAAGGCGTCCGTCACGCGGTACGCGAGATGACCGAACCCAAGAACACCATCATCAACCTTGGCGAGTCAACCGCCCGCTGGCAGATCCTGGGCGGCCTGACGGAACGGACATCCTTGTGAGCAGCACGCATAGCATCGCCGTGATCGCCGGGGACGGCATCGGCAAAGAAGTGGTCCCCGCGGCCATCACCTGCCTCGAGCGGATCGCCTCCATTCACTCTCTCAATCTGGCGTTCACGCATTTCGACTGGGGATCGGACTACTACGGCCGGTACGGCCGGATGATGCCGGTTGATGGACTGGAACAGCTCGCAAAACATGACGCGATCTTCCTGGGTGCTGTGGGCTCCCCGGAGGTTCCGGACACGGAATCCCTGTGGGGCCTGCTGATCCCGATCCGCCGCGAGTTCCAGCAATACATCAACCTCCGTCCGGTCAAGACGCTCGACGGCGTGACCTCGCCGCTGGCGTCGGACAAGCCGATCGACATCCTGATCGTCCGGGAGAACAACGAAGGTGAATACTCCGAGGTCGGCGGGCGGATGTATCGTGGCCTGCCGCACGAGAGCGCGGTCCAGGAAACCATCTTCACCCGACTGGGAGTGTCACGGGCGGCCCACTTCGCTGCCGCGCTTGCTGCTTCCCGCCAGGGCAGGCTCACGTCCGCGACAAAGAGCAACGGCATCATCCACACCATGCCCTTCTGGGACGAGGTGGTGGAGGAAACCGCCCGGCAGTATCCCAGCGTAACCGTGACCCACAAGTTGGTGGACGCCCTGGCTGCTCACCTGGTACTGAAGCCGTGGACGCTGGATGTCATCGTCGCCTCCAACCTTCTCGGCGACATCCTCTCGGACCTGGGCAGCGCCGTCACTGGCTCCATCGGCGTTGCGCCAAGCGCCAACCTGAACCCGGAGGGGGCGTTCCCGTCCCTGTTCGAACCGGTCCACGGATCGGCCCCGGATATCGCCGGGAAGGGCCTGGCGAACCCGGTAGGCCAGATCTGGTCCGGGGCCATGATGCTGGAGCACCTCGGCCATCCCGAGGCCGCCGTGCACCTGCAGTCCGCATTCGAGTCTGCCCTACGCGACGGTTACGGCACCCGCGATGTCGGTGGGACCTCGTCGACGTCGGAATTCACGGCAGCCGTCCTGACGGCCATCGACACACTCTCCCCGGTAACGGCATAACGACCGGCAGGACGGGCGCCACGCGGTCCGTCATCGCCGCGCTCTGCCCGTGAGACGTTCCCGCCACGGATTGAAGAGGTCCAGTGGTTCGCAGAAGTCCGCCTGACGAAGGCGGACGGTTTAGCGGAGGCGCTGGACGGCGCGGATGTGCTGTGCCAGTGGCACTCCTTCTCACCCGCGCTCCGGGAGAACTGGGATGCCGCCTCGACCCTGAAGTGGATCCATGTCTCAGCAGCCGGCGTCAGCCAGCTGCTGTTCGACCAGCTGATCCGGAGCGGCGTGGTCTACACGAACTCCCGCGGCACTTGCTGGTCAGTACGACTACGTCGTCCTGGCGGCACCGCTGACCACCGCTACCAGGGGGCTGGTCGACGCCGAAGTACTCGCCGCCATGAAGCCATCCGCCGGAGGGGCACGGCCTGTGGAGCCTGGAGAACGTCATCATCACCCGCCACATGAGCCGCGATACCGAAGATTACCTCGATGACCTCGGCAAGCTGTTTGTGGACAACCTGAACCGGTACTGCAACGGCGAACCGCTCGAAAACATCGTTGACAAGACCCTGGGATTCGTCACCGCATCTTGAGCAGTAGTCCTATTAAGCCTTCCCAACCTCAAGGTCCTGGGCTAGGACGAAACAGCTTCGGTGCGTCCTCGTCGGGGGAGGGGTTCCTGCAGCTCGCTTAGCGTTCTGTATGCCTCTCGGCGATAATGCCTCGAATCGATTCCCGATACTGGATGATCGTGTCTGAGATGACCTTCTCCGCCAGGACCGGGTCGCGCGAGTCAAGCGCATCAACAATGTTTTGGTGCTCGGCTTCGAGAGTATCCGGGTCCTCGTACTCATGATGTTCAATGGAAAGCACAAACATGAAGTACCTCAGTTCGGTCACCAATTGCTGGTAGAAGATCCTCAACTTCTGGCTTCCGAGGAGTCCGACTATCGCGCTGTGAACCGCAAGGTCCTTCTCGACAATCTTGAATGGATCTCCACTCTTCAAGACTGCCCGGAACTCCTCCATGGCGGCGTGAACCTCGTCCATGGAGGTGCTTTCGGAGATGCTCCGTGCGGCCGTGGTCTCCAGATGGTAACGCGCGTTGTAGACGTCCATGATCTCCGCGTCGGTGGGGTCCCAAACGATAGCGCCCTGATTTGCGCGGTGGCGAATGAGGCCGCCCGCTTGAACTATGCGGACGGCTTCACGAACAGTGTTCCTGGAAAGTCCCAGGTTGTCGGCGAGGAGACTTTCCCTCAGGCGTTCACCTGGCTTGAGTCCTCCGCTCAGGATCATGGCTGTGAGACCATCCGCGACCTGTTGCACGGTGGACGAATGCACTATCTTAATCTGCTCAGCCATGCCTTCATGTTACAGCGTCGTCAACTGTAGGGCAGTAGACCGCACCGTCATTGCCGACGCTTCTGCTGGCTATGTTGCCCACCTGAGGAAATTACGGCTGCGTCAGGGCCAGTCAAGCCAGAGAAGGCCAGGTCCTGATGGACTTGGCCTTCTCTGGTTTCAGTTTGCCGGGGTTCTTGCTAGGGGCGTGTTTTCCTGGTTTCTGGTTGTGGTGGTGAGGTCATCGACGGCCTTTTGCATGTGGTGTTTGAGGGTTCTCCGGAGTTCTTCGCTGTTGCCCGTTTCGAGGAAGCTAAGGATGTCCTCGTGCTCCTGGATCAGGGTCTGCGCTTGTGGGTAGGAGATTTCCAGCTTGCGAATGCACATTGTTGATTCGGCGGCCAAGGTTTCATAAATTCTGGTCATTCTGCTGTTGCCGGCGGCGGCGACGAGTGTGGTGTGGAATTGCATGTCCAGTTGGGCAATTGATTGCCAGTTGGTTGCGTCCACTTGTCTTTTCATGTTCCTGAGGATTGTTTTCAAGGCCTGGCAGGTGTTCTTGATGTGCTTGGGGCTGCTGTTGAGCAGGGAATCTGCGGCGTTTGTTTCCACAGCCTCACGCACGGCGTAGATTTCCTTGCTGTCCCGGGCTGAGATTTCGAGCACGAACACCCCACGGTTGCGGCGGTTGGTGAGGATGCCCTCTTGGCACAGGCGTTGCACGGCTTCCCGGACGGGGCTCCTGGAGGTGTTCAGTTGGACGGCGAGGATGGATTCGTTGATCTGCTCTCCGGGGTGGAAGATTCCCTGGATGATTTGTTCGCGCAGCTGATCGGCGATCAGCTGCGCGGTGGGCCTTCCCTCCATGGTGAACAGGCCTTTGGCTGCTATTGATCCGCTCATCTGAATAGGAGTTCTCAGATTGCTATTGCGGTGTATTTGATCTCGAGGAATTCCTCGATGCCGACCTTGCCGCCTTCGCGTCCCAGCCCGGACTGCTTGACCCCGCCAAAGGGTGC
>NZ_JBIVOO010000016.1:0-97282 GCF_044754165.1 Arthrobacter sp. NPDC093139 | reverse complement strand
TCAGAGGGCTTGAGGATGAAGGCGTTGCCGGTAGCGATCGCCATCGGAGCCATCCACAGCGGCACCATCACCGGGAAATTGAAGGGCGTGATGCCGGCCACCACGCCCAGCGGCTCCCGGAAGGAGAACACGTCGATGCCGGTGGAAACCTGGTCCGAATAGTCACCCTTGAGCAGCTGCGGGATACCGCAGGCGAACTCGATGACCTCCAGGCCGCGGCCGATTTCGCCCTTCGCATCGGAGAGGACCTTGCCGTGTTCGGCCGTGATCAGCTCTGCGAGTTCGTCGATGTGGGACGCGACCAGTTCCCGGAACTTGAACAGCACCGCGGTGCGCTTCGCCAGGGAAATGTCGCCCCAACTGTCAGCGGCGGCGCGGGCGGCCGCAACGGTGTTGTCCAGGTCGGCCCGGTTGGCGAGCCGAAGCTCGCCCGTGACGGCTCCGGTGGCCGGATTGTAGACGGGCTGGGTGCGGTCACCTTCGCCGGCGGTCTCGGCGCCGTTGATGAAGTGGCTGATCGTTGCGGTGTCAGAAGTGGTGGTCGTCATTGGGCGCTTCCTGGAGTGATCAAACTGAAGTGGTCGAAAGGTGCAGTTGTTCGCGATGGCGCTCAGCCCAGCAGCTTGCGCTGGCGGCTCTTGTGGTCGGTGTAGGTCTGGTAGGCCTGCCGGGTCGATTCGAGGTCCGAGACCTGGGAGACGGGGACGTCCCACCATGATTCGGAGCTCGGGGCATCCAGCAGCGGGTCGGATTCGACGTGGATGAGGATCGGTCCTCCGCGTTCCGGTGCTGCCTTGGCGTCACGGATGGCCTGCTCGAGTTCGGCGATGACCTTTTCCCCCGGTTCAATCCGGATCACCTTCACGCCCAGGCTTTCGGCGTTGGTGGCCAGATCCACGGGAAGGGTTTCGCCGTCGTCGAAGCTGTGCCGTTCCTCGTCCAGCACGCGGTACTGGGTGCCGAAGCGCTGTGAACCGAGTGATTCGGAGAGGGAGCCGATGGAGGCGAAGCCGTGGTTCTGGATCAGGACCACAATCAGCTTGATCCGTTCAGCGACGGCGGTGACCAGCTCAGTGTGCATCATCAGATACGAGCCGTCCCCCACCATCACGACGACGTCACGCCCTTTGCCTTCAGCGCCGCCGGCCGCGGCTTCCGCCAGCGCCGCGCGCTTGACGCCGAGGCCGCCCGGAATTTCGTAGCCCATGCAGGAGTAGGCATATTCCACGTGGTAGCCGAATGGATCGCGCACCCGCCACATCTTGTGCAGGTCACCGGGCAGCGAACCCGCGGCGCAAACAACGACGTCCTGCGCGTCCATGGCGCGGCTGGTGGCCCCGATGATTTCGTTTTGCGCGGGCAGCGGCGTGTTCCGGGTGCCGAAGGCCTCGTCCACGGTGGCGTCCCAGCGCTGCTTCTCGGCAGCGACCAGCTGTTCCAGGTCCGCGCCCACGCGGTAGCCGCCGAGGGCCTGGTTCAGCTTGACCAGGGCCTTCCGGGCGTCCGCGACGATGGGCAGCGTGGTGCCGTGCTTGTAGGCATCGATGGCGGCCACGTTGATGTTGATGAATTTCACGTCCGGGTTCTGGAACGCGGTCCGCGATGCGGTGGTGAAGTCCTCGTAGCGCGTGCCGATCCCTATGACCAGGTCCGCCTCGGCAGCGATGGCGTTGGCCGCCGTCGTGCCCGTGGAGCCGATGGCTCCCAGCGAGAACCTGTGGTCCCATGGCAGGACGCCAACACCGGCCTGGGTGTTGCCCACCGGGATTCCGGTCAGGTCCACGAACCTGGCCAGTTCGTCGTTGGCGTAGGCGTACAGGACGCCCCCGCCGGCGATGATCAGCGGGCGCTTCGCGGCGCGGATAGCTTCGGCGGCGCGGCGGATGTCCTCGTCGTCGGCGTCCGGGCGGCGGATCCGCCACTCGCGTTCGGCGAGGAATTCCTCCGGCACCTCGAACGCCTCGGCCTGGACGTCCTGCGGCAGCGAAATGGTCACCGCGCCGGTCTCGGCCGGGTCGGTCAGGACACGCAGGCCGTGGTGGAACGCGGAGAACAGCTGCTCGGGACGGGTGACGCGGTCGAAGAACTTGGACAGTGGCCGGAACGCATCGTTCACGGTGATGTCGTAGGCGTGGGGCTGCTCAAGCTGCTGCAGCACGGGGTCCGCGGCACGGGTCGCGAAGGTGTCGCTGGGGAGCAGCAGCACCGGCAGCCTGTTGGTGGTGGCGAGCGCCGCGCCCGTGAGCAGGTTCGAGGAGCCGGGGCCGATGGAGGTGCTGATGGCGAACGTCTGGCGGCGGCGGGTGTGCCGGGCGTAGCCCACTGCCTGGTGCGCCTGTGCCTGTTCGTTGCGGCCCTGGTAGTACGGCATGATCGCGGGGTCGGCGGCTTGGTACTGCTTCAGGGCCTGGCCCACGCCGGCAACATTGCCGTGGCCGAAGATGCCGAACGTTCCCGGGATGAGGCGCGCCCGGTAGTCCTCGGTGCCGATCCGGTCAACCGTGTACTGCTTGGAGAGGTACTCGACCACGGCCTGCGCCACGGTCATGCGGCGGGTTCCTGTTGCTGTTCTCGTCTCCATGGGAGGTTACTCCGATACTTCTGTGGTGTGGTTGAGGAGGGCGGCCGCCGCGGCGACGGCACCGGCAACATCGCCGTCCTGCGGGTACAGCAGGGTCCGTCCGACGGTAAGTCCCTGCACGCCGGGGAGCGCGAGGGCGGCTTCCCAGGTGGCGAAGACTTCCTCCTGCGTGCCCTCCGGATCCCCGCCCAGGAGCACCGTGGGCATGGTGGTGGCGGCCATGACGCGCTCCATCTCTGCCACGACGGGCAGCTTCATCCAGGTGTACGCGCTCGTGGAGCCCAGGCCTTCGGCGATCGCGATCGACTTGATCACGGCATCCGTGGAAAGGTCGTTGCGGACCCGTCCGTTCTCCCGGACAGACAGGAAGGGTTCCACCATGGCGATCAGCTTGCGCTCGGCGAGGGAATCAATTGCCTTGGCCGTCGCCTCCAGCAGCGAGACGGTGTCCGGGTCGCTGAGGCAGATCCGGGTGAGCATCTTTCCGCCGTCGGCGCCGAGGGCTTCCAGGGCGGCGGCGGTGTGGCCGGTGAAGCGGTCATCGAATTCGTTGACCAGGCCGGTGAGGCCGCCGCGGTTCATCGATCCGAAGAGCAGCTTGCCCTCCAGCGCACCGAGCAGCAGCAGGTCGTCCATGATGTCCGGCGAGGCGAGAACACCGTCCACGGCCGGGTTGGCCAGCGCGATCTGCAGCCGGTCCAGCAGCTGGCGGCGGTCCGCCATGGCCACCGGATCGCTGCCTACGGCGAGGGCCCCGCGGGCCGGGTGGTCGGCGGCGACGATGAAGTTCTGCCTGCCGGACTTGGGGCCGGGATGGCGGCGGCGTGCCTTGGCAGCGCGGGCAACCGCTCCCGGATCCTCGAGGCGGGTGGTGCTCAGATGCGCGTAGCGGCGGGGATCGTCGTCCACCGTAAGGGTGGCGGTGCCGGGGTTGAGGCTCACAGGGCCGCTCCTTCGTGGGTGAGTTGGCTGGAGTCCCGGCGGGGACCAGCATCGGGGACGAGGCGTCCGCGCTCGGCCAGCAGCGAGATGACCTCGTCCGGCGTCGGCATGGCGTCGGCGCAGGACAGGCGGGAGGCAACGATCGCGCCGGCTGCGTTGGCGTAGTCCAGGACCTGGGCAAGGGGCCAGCCGGAGAGCAGCCCGTGGCAGAAGGCTCCGCCGAAGGAGTCGCCGGCGCCGAGGCCGTTGACTGTCTCCACGGGAACCGGCGCGGAGACCACACGTTCGCTACGGGTCTTTGCCATCACACCTTCTGGGCCGAGTTTGACGACGGCGATTTCCACTCCGGCCGCGAGCAGGCGGTCAGCCTGCTCGTCCGGGGTGCCCTCGCCCACGGCAACGGCGCATTCCTTGTCGTTGCCGATGGCCACTGTGACATGCGGCAGGATCCTGGCCACCTGGGCGCGCGCTTCCTCTTCCGAGGCCCAGAACATGGGGCGGTAGTCCAGGTCCAGGACGGTGTACTGGCCCTCCTTCAGGCCGGCGCGGGGCCGGGCTTCATGTGCCTTGATGTGGGCTTCGCGGCTGGGTTCCTGGCACAGGCCCGTCACCGTGGACCAGAAGATCCCGGCATTCCTGATGGCCTCGAGGTCCAGCTCCTCGGCTGTGATCTGCAGGTCCGGTGCCGTGGGAATGCGTCCGTAGAAGTAGAGCGGGAAGTCTTCCGGCGGCTTGATCGCGCAGAACGTCACCGCCGTGGGCCATTCCTTCACCGGGGTGACGAAGGAGTCGTCCACGTGGAACTTGCGCAGCTCGCGGTGCAGGTAGTTTCCGAAGGCGTCATCGCCGGTCCGGGTGATCACTGCGGTGCGGCGGCCGTGGCGGGCCGCGGCAACAGCCACGTTGGACGGGGAGCCGCCGAGGTACTTGCCGAAGGACGTCACGTCCTCCAGGTCCACCCCAATATCGTTCGGGTAGATATCAACGCTGATGCGCCCGATCGTGAGCAGTTCGTGGGTCACGGTAATCTCGGACCTTTCTGTTTGAACTCTGTACCTAAGCAGCTGCCCAGCCTGGGCTCCGGTGCTTGCTAATCCCCGTGAGCGGGGCCACACCCCTACTTTGCCCTAGTTTGAATGTCCTGTCAAAGGTTTGTACTGACATATTTACAACCTGCATTTGATCGCGCGTCGCAGCCAGCGAAAGGCGCCGGGGCCCGGTTCACCCGGCCGCCGGGACCAGGCCTCCCGTCGAGCTATTTGTTAGGGACCGCAAGCTCTCCCGTGACGTACTGGGCCCGGCCAAATCCGAAGGACCAGTCCCCTGCAGTGTTTTCCACGTATCCGATGAACACATTCTCGCCCCCGATTCCAAGCTCCCCGAGCCTGGCGGCCACGGCCGCGAACAGAGACTGTTTGGCCTCCTGGCTCCGCCCGCCCTGGGTGAAGATCTGGATCATGACGACGTCCGGCGTGCGCTCGAAGCCGAGGCCGGCATCCTGCGCGAAGATCTGCCCCGCCGGATGCTCGGTGACAATGTGAAAGTAGTCGCGCTCCGGGATGTTGTATTCAGCCAGGATGGCGTCGTGGATTCCCCGGCTGAGCTGCTGCAGCTCCTGAGGCGTGCGGCCTTCATTGACGTCGATTCGAACGAGTGGCAACGGTGCTCCTTGGATAGTTTGTCCTGTCATACTATCAAAGTGGTCTAGTGAGGTACAACACCTCCCCCTGCGTGCAAAAGCACGACGCCGGGCGGTGACCTTCTGGGAGAAGGTGACCGCCCGGCGTCATGCGTGGGCGCCTGCCGGGATCCGCGGCTTCGGAAGTCCGTGACCGGCTTACCTGGCGAGCAGTTCCTCCAGCCGTTCGTAGCCGTCGCTCATGCCGCCTTCCATTCCGGACTGTGCCATGCCGTCCCGGGCCTCCTGCGTCGGATAGACGGAGTGCCCCCGCAGCCGGCAGCGGCCATTTCCGAGATCCTCGAAATTCATGAATTCGATGCTGACGACGTCCGGATAGCCGCTGAATTCGAAGGTCTGGATGGCGAACTCGTTCTCCCGAACGGTGTGGAAGATGCCGCTGAAGGCATACTTCGCGCCGTCCGGGCCGGTGTGGTTATAGAGGTAGCTGCCGCCGGAGCGGAAGTCGTAGTGATCGATTTCCACGTTGGTGCCGCGCGGCCCAAGCCACTGCGTGATGAGTTCAGGCTCCTTGTGTGCACGGAACACATCGGCGACGGGGAAATCAAACTCCCGCTCGAAGTCTATGAACGGGAGGCCGTCAGGAACGGTAAGTTTAAGCTCGTTGCTCATTTTCTCTCCTTGGAGCTGCTGCCGCCTGGGGCGGCCTGGGAGCGGAGCACGGCGTCGAGGCTGCGGAACTGCGCCTCGCGGACCAGCCGGTACTGGTCGATCCACGCGGTCAGCGCTTCGAGCCGTGCGGGGTTCAGGTGGACGGGCCGGCGCTGGGCATCGCGGGTGCGGGTGACCAGCTGTGCCTGCTCGAGTACCTGGATGTGCTTCGAGACCGCCTGCTTAGTGATCGCGAAGGGTTCAGCCAGTTCGTTGACAGTGGCGGGTCCCCTGCTAAGCCGGGAGATGAGGCGGCGGCGGACGGGATCGGACAGGGCCAGGAAGGCCAAGTCGAGGAGGTCGTCATCGTCCGTCGTGTCCACTGCCACTGCCTTAGAACTGGTGCAGATGTTCCTACTATTCAACCGTCTGGTTGATCAACCCTTAGGTTGTTAACAGCTTAAACCCCGCCGTGTCCGGGGACAAGGGGTTAAATGAAGAAACGCGGGGCCACTCTTGGACAATCCAGCTGGGATTGTCCGAGGTGGCCCCGCGTTGCTTTCGGGACTTATGTCCCGCGGGAACTACAGGGCTGCGTAAACTTCGCGCAGCAGCTTTGCGGTCTCGGACGGCGTCTTGCCGACCTTGACGCCGGCGGCCTCGAGTGCTTCCTTCTTGGCCTGGGCGGTCCCGGCGGAACCGGACACGATGGCGCCTGCGTGGCCCATGGTCTTGCCTTCAGGCGCGGTGAAGCCGGCCACGTAGCCGACAACCGGCTTGGTGACGTTGGCCTTGATGAAGTCCGCTGCGCGCTCTTCTGCGTCGCCGCCGATTTCGCCGATCATGACGATCGCCTTGGTCTCCGGGTCAGCCTCGAAAGCGGCCAGCGCATCGATGTGCGTGGTGCCGATGATGGGGTCGCCGCCGATGCCGATCGCGGTGGAGAAGCCAAGGTCGCGCAGTTCGTACATCATCTGGTAGGTCAGGGTGCCCGACTTGGAAACCAGGCCGATGGGGCCCTTGCCCGTGATGTTCGCCGGGGTGATGCCGACCAGGGCCTCACCCGGGGTGATGATGCCGGGGCAGTTCGGCCCGATGATGCGCGTGATCTGGTTGCCGTCGGCGTCCACCTTGGACTGGGCCAGTGCCCAGAATTCGGCGGAGTCCTGGACCGGAACGCCCTCGGTGATAACCACGACCAGGCCGATGCCTGCCTCGATGGCTTCAACGACGGCGTTCTTGGTGAATGCCGGCGGAACGAAGACGATGGAAACGTCGGCGCCGGTCTCGGCCATGGCTTCCTTCACGGTGCCAAAAACGGTGATCTCATTCTCGCCGTGCAGAACCGTGGTGCCGGCCTTGCGGGCGTTGACACCGCCAACGATGTTGGTGCCGGCCTTGAGCATGAGGGCGGTGTGCTTGGTGCCTTCGCCGCCCGTGATGCCCTGGACGATGACCTTGGAGTCCTTGTTCAGATAAATAGACATGTTTTCTTTCCTAGATCTCGACAGGCTCGATCAGCGGGCTGCGTTGGCGAGCTCGGCGGCCTTGTCGGCGCCCTCGTCCATGGTGGCGGCCAGGGTAACCAGCGGGTGGTTGGCCTCGGCCAGGATGCGGCGGCCTTCTTCAACGTTGTTGCCGTCGAGGCGGACAACCAGGGGCTTGTTGGCGGAGTGGCCCAGCTCAGCCAGCGCACCCACGATGCCCTTGGCAACGGCGTCACAGGCGGTGATGCCGCCGAAGACGTTCACGAACACAGACTTGACCTGCTCGTCGCCCAGGATGACGTCGAGGCCAGCGGCCATAACCTCGGCGGAAGCTCCACCGCCGATGTCCAGGAAGTTGGCGGGCTTGACGTTGCCATGGCTCTCGCCGGCGTAGGCGACGACGTCCAGGGTGGACATCACGAGGCCTGCACCGTTGCCGATGATGCCAACTTCGCCGTCGAGCTTGACGTAGTTGAGGTCCTGCGCCTTGGCCTTGGCTTCGAGCGGATCGGCAGCGTCCTTGTCCTCCAGCAGCGCGTGCTTGGCGTGGCGGAAGTCGGCGTTCTCGTCCAGGGTCACCTTGCCATCGAGGGCAACGATGTCACCGGCGCCGGTCTTGACGAGCGGGTTGACCTCGACGAGGGTGGCGTCTTCCTTCTTGAAGACGTCCCACAGCTTGAGGATGACGGCGGCGACTTTGCCGCGCAGCTCCTCAGCGAAACCGGCCTCGGCAACGATTTCGTCGGCCTTGGCCTGGTCGATGCCCACGGCGGGGTCGATGGCAACCTTGGCCAGCGCCTCGGGACGTTCGACGGCAAGCTGTTCGATTTCCATGCCGCCTTCAACCGAGCACATGGCCAGGTAGTTGCGGTTGGCCCGGTCCAGCAGAACGGAGAAGTAGTATTCCTCGGCGATATCCGCACCCTGGGCGATCATCACCTTGTTAACGGTGTGTCCCTTGATGTCCATGCCCAGGATGTTGGTGGAGTGCTCAAGCGCCTCGTCAGCGGACTTGGCAACCTTGACGCCGCCGGCTTTGCCGCGGCCACCGACCTTAACCTGCGCCTTTACGACAGTTACGCCGCCGATCTTCTCGGCAGCTGCCTTTGCTTCTTCAGGGGTGTGCGCCACGATGCCAGCAAGCACGGGTACACCGTGCGCCTCGAACATATCGCGCGCCTGATATTCAAACAGGTCCACGGTTTAGTGTCCTTCTACGTCGAAGTAGTTTCTGTACAGCCGGAAAGCACCACAGTTGTGGACCGGACTGCGGAATAAACGCGCCCTGCGGCAGGTCCGGAGACGAGCCACGCAGCGCAATGCTCCTCTGGGAACTCTAGTCCTTAATGGGGACAAGGCCTTTCCAGACTACCTGTTATGTGAGTAAGGACACTATTCTATGGACCGTAGAAAAACCGCAAGATTACGGGGTTTTTGGGGCTTCAGGCGATGCCGTGGAGGCCTTTTTGCCCCCACCCGGGATGATTTCGTAATGGTCCCGGCTGACGACGAACGCAACGCCGCCGGTGACGTTGCCGCAGGCCACCCCGGCGGCGTACGCAGAACACCTCAGGCCGTTGCGTTCGAGGTTGCCGCCCTCGGGGAGGACGGGAAGCGCGGCGATCACACCGTCCCTTGTTCCCTGGGGCCCAAAGGCGGATTCCATCGCGGTGACGCCGGACCGGCATTCCCCGTACCTGGCCCGGTCCGGTGTGAGCAGGGCGGCTCCGCCGAGGTAGCCCAGGCCCGTTCCGGTGCAGTTGTCCCTGATGTCCGCGGCTTCGGGCGCCGGATACACCGCCAACTCGCAGTGCGCCACGGGAACCGTGTCCAGCTTCCTGTTGGCGGAATCACCGAAGTTGTTCGGTTCGTAGGGCAGGTTCAGGTGTGCGCCGCGGGCGGAGGTCAGGGCGCAAACGACGTTCCGGTCTGCCGTGACAAAGGCCAGCACATCATCAGCGGTCCGGAAAGCGGCGGGGTTCGTTAGCGGAGCCTGCCTGAGCTGTTCGAGGGCTGGCAACGGCGGCGGCGGGGTGTACCCGGGATCCGGCACGGTGACGGAACAGCCCGTGCCGGCCAGCACGGCGAGGACCGCAACCGCGGCAGACACCACCGGCCTTCGCACCGCCATGGTCAGGCGTCGAGCTTGGTCAGCGGCGCGTAGCGCAGCAGCAGTCGCTTCTCGCCGACGTCGAACTTCACCTTCGCCACCGTTTTATCCCCCGCACCTTCCACCGCCAGCACCGTGCCGTTGCCGAAGCTGGTGTGATTGACCTTGTCCCCCACACTGACCGCAATGACCTCTTTTTGCGGCTGCACCCGGTTTTTCGCGACGGCGGCGGGAACGTCAGCGTTGAAGCCCACCGAGGAGTCCGCCTTCCCGCCCCGGGCCGTCCCTGCGCCCCAGAAGGATCCGCCGTAGCGGCTGGAGCCGATCGAGGCGCCGCTCCCCCAGCCGCCTGCCTGCCTGCTGGTGCCCTCACGCTTCCATTCGACGAGGTCCGAGGGGATTTCTTCGAGGAACTGGCTGGCGGGGTTGTACTGGCTCTGCCCCCACATGCTGCGGACTTCGGAGCGGGTGACGTACAGCCGCTTCCGGGCACGGGTCAGCCCCACATAGGCAAGGCGTCGTTCCTCTGCCAGTTCCTTCGGGTCCGTGGCCGAGCGCTGATGCGGAAAGAGCCCGTGCTCCATGCCGGTGAGGAACACCACGGGGAACTCGAGGCCCTTGGCCGTGTGCAGCGTCATGAGCGTGACAACGCCCAAGCGCTTGGCCTCGGCTACGGCGGCGTCGATATCCGCCCCCGGCGCGTCCGGAATCTGATCGGCGTCCGCCACGAGGGATACCTGTTCCAGGAAGGCTTCGAGGGACCCTTCGGGGTTGTCCTGTTCGTACTCACGCACGACGGCGACGAGCTCGGCCAGGTTCTCTACCCGGGACTCGTCCTGCGGGTCGGTGCTGGACCGCAGGGTTGCCAGGTACCCGGTCTGTTCCAGCACTGCCTCCAGGGCAGCAGCTGCGCCGGACCCGGCCGCGACCTCGGCCAGATCATCGAGCAGCTTCACGAAGCCCAGCACCGCATTGACCGAGCGCGTGGCCATGCCCGGGGCTTGGTCGGCGCGGCGGGCTGCGGCCATGAAGGACGTGCGTTCACGTTCTGCCAAGGCGGCCACGGCGCCCTCGGCGCGGTCGCCGATGCCGCGTTTCGGTTCGTTCAAGACGCGGCGGAGGTTGACGTCGTCATCAGGGTTGACCAGCACGCGCAGGTAGGCCAGCGCGTCCTTGATTTCCTTGCGCTCGTAGAACCGCGTGCCGCCCACCACCTTGTATGGCAGCCCGACCCGCACCAGGACGTCCTCGATGGAACGTGACTGCGCGTTGGTCCGGTAGAAGATGGCGACGTCACCGGGACGGAGGTTGTCCTCGTCCTGCAGCCGGTCGATTTCCTTGGCGATGAACTGTGCTTCGTCGTGTTCGTTTTCGCCAACGTAGCCGATGATCTTGTGGCCCTCGCCCTCCGCGGTCCACAGCCGCTTCTCGGGCCGGTTCGGGTTGCGCGAAATGACGGAGTTGGCCGCAGTCAGGATGTTCTGGGTGGAGCGGTAGTTCTGTTCGAGCTTGATGGTGCGGGCGTCCGGATAGTCCTTTTCGAACTCCACGATGTTGCGGATGTCCGCGCCGCGGAAGGCGTAGATGGACTGGTCGGAATCGCCCACGACAGTGAGTTCCGCGGCGTCCGGTCCCTCGCCCACGATTTCCCGGACCAGGGCGTACTGGGCGTGGTTGGTGTCCTGGTACTCGTCCACGAGGACGTGCCGGAACCGCCGCCGGTAGGAATCGGCGAGCGCCGGGAAGGCACGGAACATGTAGACGGTCTCGGCGATGAGGTCGTCGAAGTCCATGGCGTTCGCCTGGCGCAGGCGCTGGGTGTAGCCCTTGAAGACCTCGGCAACGGCCTGTTCGAAGGGATCGTTGTAGCTCGCCGAGGACGCATAGGAATCGGCGTCGATCAGTTCATTCTTGAGCGCGGAGATCTTGTGCTGGATGGCCTTGGGCGCGAACTTCTTGGGATCCAGGTCCAGGTTCTTGGCCACGAGCGTAATGAGCCTGAGGGAATCCGCGGAATCGTAGATGGAGAAGTTGGATTTCAGGCCGACGTTGGCTGCTTCGCGGCGCAGGATCCGGACGCAGGACGAGTGGAACGTGGAGATCCACATGGTCTTGGCCCGGCCACCGACGAGCGCCTCGATGCGTTCCCGCATTTCTGCGGCGGCCTTGTTGGTGAACGTGATGGCCAGAATCTCGCCGTGGTGGGCGCGGCGGGTGGCGATCAGGTAGGCGATCCGTTTACTGAGAACGCGCGTCTTGCCCGAGCCAGCACCGGCCACAATCAGCAGCGCGCTGCCGGCGTGTTTGACAGCCTCTTCCTGCTGCGGGTTCAGCCCCTGCAGCAAGGCGCCGGCGTCCGGCAGCTTGGGCCGTGTCCAGGTGCTGGTCTCACCACCCCCGGCCGCTTCAGGCTGATGCGGTTCCTTCGGGCCATGGCCCCCGCCGCCAAATTCGGCCGGCGCCAGACCGGGTTCGGGGCGCGACTTGGTCAGGGCGGCCGCGTGGGTGCCGGCTTTGAAAGGTCCGTCAGCGTACGGGTCAAACAACATATCCATGGTGACTACAAGTCTAGGCGGTGGGGCTGACACTGGATTCCGCCCCTGTGGATAACTCCGGACTTCCCTCCCGGAGACGGACTTCCCTCCCGGAGAGCAATGACAAGCCTAGTCCACGGAGCCTGACTCGAGGGCGGCGCGCAACTGATGCACCGCCGTCGTGCCCCCTGCCATGAACCATTCCAGGCCGTTCACGTAGACGCTGCCGACGGCGCCGCCGGCGGCAAGGACGATCGCTTTCCCTGGAAGCCAGTCCCACTCGGGGCAGCTGTGCTGGAACCAGCAGCCGAGCTCCCCGTCGGCCACACGCCCCAGGTCGCAGGAGCCGGAGCCGAGCATGCGCAGCGTGGCGGCTGACGTGGCCGCCGCATGCCAAGGCATGGCGCACATGGGGTCCGCGAGCCAGCGGGGATGGATGTAGGTGGCGGCGCCAATGTCGGCGAGAGGGGACGCGCTGCGGCCTGCGCCGTCGGCCTTGAAAGTGGTGACAACGTCGCCGTTGAGGGTGGCCGGGCGGTTCGCGCCACCCAGCCAGAGCTTGTCCTCTTCCGGCTGGAAGATGGCCCCGAGCAGCACATCCGATTCGTCCTTGAGGGCAATCGCGGAGCACCAGTATGTGGAACCGTGCAGGAAGTTGTAGGTTCCGTCCACGGGATCGATGACCCAGGTGCGGCCGCTGCTTCCGCGGACGGCCGCGCCCTCCTCGCCCAGGACCCCGTCCTCGGGGCGGCAGCGCTGCAGTTGTTCCAGCACGTAGGCCTCCGCCGCATGGTCTGCCGCTGTGACGATGTCCGAAACCGAGGTCTTGCGCTGGGAGTCCAGACCGCCCTGCCGCATCATCAGGGCCAGCATCCCGGCTTCCCGGACCAGCGCGGACGCCAGCTCAAAGTCGTCGAGGCCGGGGCTCAGGTTGGCCGCGCTGTGCTTACCCAATTTGTGTCTTCCAAGTTCGGTCACGCCCCCAGCCTATCGGCGGGCGGCCCCAGGACCACAACGGCCTAAGGAGGACAACGGCCTCAGGCGATAATGGAGGCATGGCCAAGACACCTGCACAGCGGATCAAGAAGCACGGCGCGAAGGCGGTGGTCCCGCAGCACGACCTGCCGCCGGTAATCAATCCCACCACAGACCGCACTCCGCAGAAGGCCCAGAGCAATGGCAACCTCATCGTCGTTGCGGGTGTCGTGGCCAGCCTTTTCCTGTTCTGGTACCTCCATTTGCTGACGCTGAACCAGCTCACCCAGCTTTCCCGGGGCCTGCCGATGCCCGATTCCCTCATCGGCGGCTTTGATCCGGGCTTCGTGGGGGAACTGCGCCGCGTTCTGAGCGGCGACGCCATCGGCCAGCTCAACTACCTCCATAAGACCGCAGGCACGCTCTTCCCGCTGATCTTCGGCTTCACCTGGCTCATCCTGATTGGCACCAACGTGACGCGGAAACCGCTGCGCTGGGCGCTGTGGTCCCTGCCGCTGCTGTTCGTGGTTACGCGGCTGTGGGGGAACGTGGCCATCGACGCCATGGTGTCTGCTCCCACGCTCGACGCCGGACAGGTCGCCCTGGCGTCCTTCCTTACCGTTGCGGGCTGGGTGTTGCTGGTGCTGAGCCTGCTTGCCGGCGCGGCCGCAGTCTTTTTGGGGCGTCGCCGATCAAAGCGGGCTCTGCAGGCCAGTCCCCCGGCTAGCCCGTAAGGCAGCCCAAAACGGACTCGGGGACTAGGCCGCGCGCGCCCTGGTTGCCTTGCGGACGGCGCGTTCGTGGTGGACGCGCTGGGCGACGACGAGGCCGGCAGCAGCCAGGCCGACCGTAATCGGATAGCCCATCAGCCGCTCCAACGTCCCGGGTTCCGGCACCTTCATGCCCGTCACCCCGCCCGTGACCAGAGCGCTGAGGGACACGATGCCGCACGCGAGGATGAACCGGCCCAGCGGCGTCTGCCCCAGCCACAGGCCGCCCAGCAGCAGCAACGCAAAGGACCCGGCGGTGAAGTACATGACGGCACCCGCAAAGTGCCAGCCCGAGCCCACGTCTTCGGGCACCAGCCCCACGATGATGGTTCCGGCGCCGGCCGTTCCGGTGAAGACGCGCGTGCCAACGGCCGCGAACCACGGCACCTCGCCGCTGTGGCTCGCCGCCACCGGCGCTCCCGGCCGGGCGGCGATCCGCAACAGCGCCGAACTCAGCAGCAGGGCACCGAGCAGCATTCCCAGGCCCTGGACCACAAAAGAGGCGTTCATCAGCGGGTGCAGCGGCGAGCAGACGCTGCGTCCGTCAAAAACGCCGCAGTGAACAGCGCCGAGGTCGCTGATGAACCCGGTCCGGCGGTCGTAGGGTTCGGGGCCTGCCCAGGCCCCGATCACGGCCGCCTCCGCCACGAAATACTGCACCACGCTGAGTACGGCCCAGGCCCCGATGTACTGTCTCGTGGAGGTGGTATCGGGCAGGAATGTTGCCCGGGCGGAAGGTGCTTGTGCTGCGGCGGCCATGCCAAGAGCGTAGTACGCGTCGACACCTTGTATGCTTGTAAGCGTGTCCGAACGGGCCGGCCGAGGCCGGCCGCGGCGGACGCCCGCCCTCGTAGCTCAGTGGATAGAGCACGGCTCTCCTAAAGCCGGTGTCGTTGGTTCGATTCCAATCGAGGGCACTTGAATCTGCAGCCGTATTCCGGGCTCCGCGCCTACCTGCTGGGCATCTCCCGCGCAGGCAGCTCCCGGGCAGGGGCGTCCGGTGGACGCTGGTCCGTGGAACGGGCTCTTTTTGACCGCACGGCGGGCACCCGCGGAACCTTTGCCGGCGTCGTAATTTTTACCGAAACAGACGACGACGGCGGGCTGCGCTTCCAGGAGGAAGGCACCGTGTGCTGGCCTGCTTCGGGGGGCGGGACCTTTACCGGCCCGGCGATGCGGGAATACCTCCTTAGGCCCACGGGCTCGGCCGATGCCCTGGATATGACCTTTCCCGACGGCCGCCCGTTCCACCGAATGAGCTTCGCCGCGGACGCCAGCCAAGACCGCCACTGGTGCGATCCCGACACCTACCGCGTCAGATACTCCCTGCTCGGCCCGGACTCATTCAGCTATGTCTGGAACGTCACGGGCCCCCACAAGGACCTGCTGCTGGAATCCGTGCTCCGCCGCGAGCCTGCGTCGCATGCTGCTAAACAGTTAGGCTCGTAGGCGTGAATCCCCGCATCATTGTCTCCGCCGTCTGCGTCTATGACGCCGCCGGACGGCTCCTGACCGTCCGCAAGCGCGGCACGGACAAGTTCATGCATCCCGGAGGGAAACCCGAGCCCGGCGAAACCGCCGTGCAGGCCGCAGCCCGGGAGCTCGAGGAAGAAGTGGGGATCGTTGTTGACCCGCGGGAGCTGGAGCTGATGGGCGTGTGGCTCGCGGATGCGGCCAATGAGGAAGCAACGGAAATCGAGGCAACGGTGTTCAGGGTGCCCGGCACCTGGATTGCCCATCCCTCGGCCGAGATCGCAGAAATCCGCTGGCTGGACCTGGCGGCGGAGCTTCCCGCCGACCTCGCGCCCCTGCTCACGGACCACATCCTGCCGGCGCTGGCCGCAACGGACGCCCGGGGCACCGCCCGCACCTGACATCCTCCGCCTGATACCCCTCCCTGGCGTCACGGGCTCATATATCAGGCGTGCCGTCAACCTTTCACTGCCTCTACCTGCCGCCCAAGGTTTTCCCAACCTGCCCGGCCTAGCCTTCGTGTTGTCGTGGGGGGCTGAAGCCAGACGGAGGCGCACATGTTTCGAGTTGTATCCGCAGTGACGGCCGCATTCCTGCTGATCACGGGCTACGTGGCGGTGGTTCCGCACGACGACGCCTCCAGCGCGCCACCCGGGCCACATGAGCACATCCCCGTGCTGTCTGCCGACGGGATGGAGCCACCTCCGCCTTCAATGCAACGGGCCGGGTGGACGGTGTCGGCCAGCGATGAAGAGGTTTCCGGCGGGAACGGCGGGGCCGCCAACGTTCTGGACGGGAACGCCGAGACGTTCTGGCAGAGCAAGGGAACTGCCGCGCCTGCAGTCCCTTTGCCTCACGCCATCACGATCGACACCAAGGTGACGCAAAACATCACGGGGTTGCGCTACCTGCCGCGTCCTGACGTCGAGAACGGGCGCATCGGCAGCTTCGAGATTCTGGTGAGCACCAACGGCACCACATGGGGTACGCCCGTGGCGCACGGGACCTGGGCGGACAGCAGTGCCGAAAAAACCGCCACGTTTGCGGCAGTCACGGCACGTTATGTCCAGCTACGGGCCATCAGCGAGGCCGGCAACCGCGGATCGTGGAGCAGCGCCTCGGAGATCAACCTGATCGGCCAAAGCGGCGGCGGCATGATGACCACCATGGCCGTGAACGGGGCGCAGGGAACCTGGGGTCCCACCATCAACTTCCCGATTGTCCCGGTCGCAGCAGCCCTGCTGCCTGGCAACAAGCTGCTCACCTGGTCCGCCTACTCCCCCACAACATTCGGTGGCGCCAGCGGCTACACCCAGACATCCACCATGAACCTCACCACCGGCGCGGTGACCCGGACCGAGGTGGCCAACACCGCTCACGACATGTTCTGCCCCGGGACGTCGATGCTGCCGGACGGGCGGATCATGATCAGCGGCGGCAGCAACAGCACGAAAACCACCCTCTACAACCCTGCGACGAACACCTGGACCAGGGGACCGGCCATGACGATAGGCCGCGGATACCAGTCCAACGTGACCACGTCCACCGGTGAGGTGTTCAGCATCGGCGGGTCCTGGTCAGGCGGCGCTGTGGGCAACAGGCACGGCGAGGTATGGTCCGAGGCCGGCGGCTGGCGCGCGCTGACAAATGTGCCGGTAGACCCCATCCTGACCAGCGATCCCGATGGCGAATTCCGTTCCGACAACCATGCCTGGTTGTTTGCCGCCCCTGGCGGCCGAGTGTTCCACGCCGGGCCGAGCCGCCAGATGAACTGGATCTCCACCACAGGCACCGGCAGCATCACCTCGGCCGGCTTGCGGTCCGACAGCCCGGACGCCATGAACGGCGACGCCGTGATGTACGACATCGGAAAGATTCTCACCGTGGGCGGGGCGACCGCCTACTCCGGCGCCCCTGCCACGGCGCGGGCGTACACCATCGACATCAACAACGGAGCCACCGTAGCCCGGACCGCGGACATGGCCGTCAGCCGGTCCTTCGCGAACGGGGTCGCGCTGCCCGATGGCAAGGTGCTCGTGGTCGGCGGTCAGGCCACTCCTCGTCCCTGGACCGACACGGATGCCAGGATGGCTCCGGAAATCTGGAACCCGGCGACCGGACTGTGGGCCACGATGGCTCCGATGGCCATTCCCCGGACGTATCACAGCGTGGCCCTGCTGCTCCCGGATGCCCGGGTGTTCGTCGGCGGCGGCGGGCTGTGCGAGGGGGACTGCACCACCAACCACCTGGACGGAGAGATCTTCACCCCGCCCTACCTGCTGAACGCCGACGGCAGCGCCCGCGTCCGGCCGAGGATTGTGACTGCACCAACGTTCGCCTCGCCCGGCAGCACGATTGCCGTGACCACCGGGGCCCCGACCACCAAGTTCTCCCTGATGCGGATGAGCACGGTGACCCACACCGTGAACACCGACCAGCGGCGGATACCGTTGACCGCAACCGCGGTCTCGGGTAATACCGCGTCGCTGAGATTGCCGTCGGATCGCGGCGTGCTGGTGCCGGGCAACTACATGCTCTTTGCACTGGACGCCAACGGGGTGCCCAGCGTCGCCTCGACCATCAACATCGGTACCACGCCACCTGCCCCCTCCGGGCCGAGCATCGCCAGCGCCGCTGATACCGTGGCGGCCGGAGCGGACGGCGTGCTGTGGAACTACCGGGCCACCGGCGCCGGCGGTATCCAGCCGCGGCAAATGATCGGCAGCGGCTGGGCCGGCCTGGCCAAGGGGTACGTGATCGACTGGAACAGCGACGGCGTCTACGACATCGTCGCCCAGTGGAAGGACGGGCGGCTGAATTACTACCTTGGAAAGCATGGTGGAGGATTCGCTCCGGCCCAATCCCTCGGCGGAGGATGGGGCAGCTACCACGTGACGGTCGGCCGCTGGCGCACAGCCGACAAGTATCCTGGCATCCTTGCCTACGACGCGGCCGGAAGTCTCTGGTACTACGGCAACGGCACCGGAAAAACGTTGTCGCCGCGCACCTACCGCGGAGGCGGATGGCGGGGCCTCTACCTCACCATGGCTGACTTCGACCAGAACGGGACACAGGACCTCCTCGCCAAACGCAGTGACGGCAGCCTCCTGCTGTACCGCTCCAACGGAACCGGTGGCTTCGTCAACCAAACCAGGCCCGTGGTCGGCACAGGGTGGAACATCATCAACAGCATCACCAATGTGGCTGGATTCACTCCCGGAAGTAACGGACTCATTGCCCGGCTCACCGACGGCAGGCTGGCCCACTACCCCTACAGCAAGGGGACCTGGGGTACCCGAACCTTCATCAGCGGGGGCTGGGGCCCCTACAACATCTTCCGGTAACGGATGGCGGCCGTCAGCCGCAGCCTAACAACCGGGCAGGGCCCTGGAGACATTTCTCCGGGGCCCTGCCCATTTGTCTGCAACCGGCGATGCCTAAAGCTCCGGGACGGCTTCCTCAGCCACTGCGGCGGCCTCGGCGAACTGCGTCCGGTACAGCTCGGCGTAGCGGCCCTCGGCGGCGAGCAGCTCCGTATGGGTTCCGCGCTCCACGATTGAGCCGTCCTCCACCACCAGGATGACATCGGCGGCGCGGATCGTGGAGAGCCTGTGCGCGATCACGACGGCGGTGCGCCCCTCAAGTGCCGCACCTAGAGCCGCCTGCACGGCGGCTTCGTTGGTGGAGTCCAATGCCGCTGTGGCCTCGTCCAGGATGACGACGCGGGGCTGGGCGATCAGCAGCCGGGCGATGGTGAGGCGCTGGCGCTCCCCGCCCGAGAGCCGGTAGCCGCGCTCCCCCACCACCGTGTCCAGGCCGTCGGGAAGCGACCGGATCATGTACTCGAGCCGCGCCTGGCGCAGCACGTCCCACATCTCCTCCTCGGTGGCGCCTGGACGGGCCAGCCGCAGGTTGGAGGCAATGGATTCGTGGAACAGGTGACCGTCCTGCGTGACCATGCCGAGGGTGGCGCGCATAGAGGCGAAGGTCAGGTCGCGGACGTCCAGCCCTGTTCCGGAACCGCGGCCGCCGAGGCGCACGGCCCCGGAGTCGACGTCGTAAAGCCGTGACAGCAGCTGGGCGATGGTGGACTTACCCGCTCCCGAGGAGCCGACGAGCGCCACGGTCTGGCCGGGTTCCACCCGGAAGCTGATGCCGTGCAGCACCTCTTCGCCGCCGCGGGTGTCCAGGGTGGAAACCTCCTCCAGCGACGCCAGGGACACCTTGTCCGCCGAGGGGTAGGCAAACCGTACGTCGTCGAATTCGACGGCGACCGGCCCCGGCGGGACCTCCACGGCGTCGGGCTTTTCCTGGATAAGCGGCTTAAGGTCGAGGATCTCGAAGACGCGTTCAAAGCTGACCAGCGCGCTCATGATTTCCACGCGGGCGTTGGACAGCGCGGTGAGCGGGGCGTAAAGGCGGGTGAGCAGCAGCGCCAGCACCACGACGTCGCCCGCTGCGAGCTGGCCTTCGATCGCCAGCCAGCCGCCCAGGCCGTACACCAGGGCCAGGGCCAGCGCCGAAACCAGCGTCAGCGCCGTCACAAACGTGAACTGCAGCATCGCCGTCCGCACCCCGATGTCGCGGACGCGCCCCGCACGCAGCGCAAACTCACGCGACTCGTCCTCCGGGCGGCCGAAGAGCTTCACCAGCGTGGCACCCGGGGCCGAGAAACGCTCCGTCATCTGGGTGCCCATGGCCGCGTTGTGCTCGGCGGCTTCACGGCGCAGGTCCGCCAGCTTGGAGCCCATCCGCCGGGCGGGGATGAGGAAGATCGGCAGCAGGACCATGGCCAGCACGGTGACCAGCCACGAGGTGTTGAGCATGACCACGAGGGTCAGAATGAGCGCCACGACGTTGCTCACCACGCCGGACAGTGTTCCTGCGAACGCCGACTGGGCGCCGATGACGTCGTTGTTCAGCCTGCTGACGAGGGCGCCGGTGCGGGTCCTCGTGAAGAAGGCGATGGGCATTTTCTGCACGTGGTCGAACACCCGGGTACGGAGGTCAACGATCACCCCTTCGCCGATGGTGGAGGAGAGCCAGCGGCTCACCAAGCCCAGCGCGGCCTCGGCAACGGCCACCCCGGCGATCAGCGCGGCCAGGCGGATCACTTCACCGGTTCCGGCAGCGGCCACGATGGCGTCCACCACCTGGCCGGCAAGCACCGGCGTTGCCACCGCAAGGAAGGCCATGGCAATGGACACCACCACGAAGGCAATCAGCTTGCCCCGGTGCGGGCGCGCAAAGCCCATGACGCGTTTCAGCGTCTCCCGGGAAAACGGTTTGGAGCCGCTCTTGGCCCGGGTGATGTTGTGCAGCGAGCGCCAGGCGACGCCGTCCATGCTCATTGTCTCTACTCCATTTTTCCGGTCATGGCTTCTGTGACCACGCCGTTGTCCACGTTCCAGCGAGCGTCGAGCCGCACATTCTCCAGAAGGCGGCGGTCGTGGGTCACCAGCAGCAGTGCGCCCTCGTAGCTCTCCAGGGCTTCCTCCAGCTGTTCGATCGCCGGCAGGTCCAGGTGGTTGGTTGGCTCGTCCAGGACCAACAGGTTGACACCGCGGGCCTGTAACAGGGCCAGGGCGGCGCGTGTGCGTTCGCCCGGCGAGAGGGAATCCACGGTGCGGGAGGTGTGGTCCGCCTTGAGTCCGAATTTGGCCAGCAGGGTACGGACCTCCGCCGGAGTCTGGTCGGCCAGCACCGCTTCGACGGCGTCGCCCAGCTTCAGGTGTCCGGCCAGCAGCCCGCGTGCCTGGTCTATTTCACCCACGGCCACGGACGCACCTCTGGAGGCATTCCCGGAAGCCGGTTCCTGAAGGCCGAGCAGCAGGCGCAGCAGTGTTGACTTGCCCGCACCGTTGGGGCCGGTGATGCCGATCCGTTCGCCGGCGTTCAACTGCAGGTTGACCGGTCCCAGCGTGAAGTCCCCCTGATGGACCACGGCGTCCCGGAGCGTCGCCACGACGGAGCTCGAGCGCGGTGCCTGACCGATACTGAACTGCAGCTGCCATTCCTTCCGGGGCTCTTCCACGACGTCAAGGCGGGCGATGCGCGACTCCATTTGACGGACCTTCTGCGCCTGCTTTTCCGACGATTCAGTGCTGGCCGCCCGCCGGATCTTGTCGTTGTCGGGGTTTTTCTTCATGGCGTTACGGACGCCCTGCGAGCTCCACTCGCGCTGGGTGCGTGCACGGGACACCAGATCCGCCTTCGTGGCGGCGAACTCCTCGTACCGTTCGCGGGCATGCCGGCGGGCGACGGCGCGCTCCTCGAGGAAGGCCTCGTAGCCGCCGTCGTAGACCGCCACCGAGTTCTGGGCGAGGTCCAACTCAACGATCGTGGTCACGCAGCGGGCCAGGAACTCACGGTCATGCGAGACCAGCACGGCGCCTCCGCGGAGACCCTGGACGAAGGCCTCCAGCCTGGCAAGGCCATCCAGGTCGAGGTCATTCGTCGGCTCATCCAACAGCACGATGTCAAAGCGGCTCAGCAGCAGGGCGGCGAGCGCTACGCGTGCTGCCTGGCCACCCGACAGCCCGGTCATGTCAGCGTCCGCCCCGACGTCCAGGCCCAGATCGGCGAGCACAGGGGGAATCCGCTCGTCCAGGTCGGCGGCACCCGAGGCCATCCAGCGGTCGAAGGCCAGGGAGTACGCATCGTCCGTGCCGGGGGCTCCCCCGCCGAGCGCTTCGGCGGTGGCCTCCATGTCGGCAGTGGCACTGGCGCAGCCCGTGCGGCGTGCAATGTAGGCGGCCACTGTCTCGCCAGGGACCCGCTCGTGTTCCTGCGGAAGCCAGCCTACGAAGGCATCCGCGGGAGCCAGGCTTACGGTTCCCTCCTGCGGTTCATCCACGCCGGCAAGGAGCCGGAGCAGGGTGGACTTACCGGCCCCGTTCGCCCCGACGACGCCGACGACCTCCCCGGGTGCCACGGTCAGGGAAAGCTTCGAGAAGAGGGTGCGGTGATCATGACCGCCCGCCAGGTCCTTCGCAACAAGGGTTGCCGTCATTTGTCCATCCTCTCACCGCTGCCCGGATCGGCCCGAAAAATTCGGGCGGGCATGAAAGAACCCGCTGGTCCGGACTTGGGGGGTGTACGGACCAGCGGGTTCGAGAAACTAGCATAGTGGAAGCGTCGGTCCGCGTAAAATCTACAGCGACGACAGCTGCCACAGTGCCAATCATTCGTTCAGCAGAGAGCCTTCCATGCCACTCCCCGCCAAAGCGTTCCAGCGCTGGCTGCAGGGCATTGCACCCAACACCAGCATGGCCGACGTTTGCAGGCTGTCGAAGGTCAAGCGGACCACCCTGGCCCAGCAGCTCGTCCGCGGCAAGGTCGCCGAGGCAACCGTGGTCAGCATCAGCCGGGCTTTCGATATTAATCCCGTGACGTCCCTTGCCTACTTTGAGGTCTACCGCGACCTTGCCGGCCCCCTCGTCCCGCCCACCCGGCAGGAGCTCGTCAGCCAAATCGCCACCGTGGACCTGCTGCGTGCTGTCATCGCCCGCACCGCACCCGAAGGGGAAGTCGGCGGGGATTGGGAACTCAGCCCGGCTCCGCACCCGACCTCCGTGAAGAACTGGGTGGACGCAATCGACGACGGGGAACTCCGGCACCGGGTCTCCGCCGCCACCGGAATCGCCCCGCAGAACTACTCCGCGCAGCTGACCGCAAACCGGCTTGCCCCCGAGGTGGCGATAGCCACATCCCGGGCGGCCGGCGTCGGGCTGACCGGCGGCCTGGTGGCCACCGGTCTGATCACGGAAGCCGAAGCAGGCTGGGCGCCGGGCGCCCGCAAGGCCGCCCTGGACCGGCTGTCCGACGGCGAACTCGCCGCACTGGCCGGAGACCGCCTCCAGACGCTCGGGAAGACATTGCGCCGCCAAGAACAAGACCAAGAACAAACCGAAAAAATCTGGGAGAATCTGGGATGATCGAGATCCTGCAATGGACCACCTTGGTGGCGTGCGCTGCCGCTGCCCTGTCCCGGATACCGAACCTGGTTCGGAAGAAAAACAGGTCGCTCTTCTACATTTTTGCGTTTTTGACCGTCGCCACGCTCCTAAGCATCAAGGGCCCCTATCTGGCGATCGATGACCTGCTCGGAAACACGAATGTGGCTAACCTTCTCCTGCGCTTCATCATCTTTGGTGCCATCTACTTCCTCGGCATCCGGATCGCGAAGGGGTTCGGAGACGCCCGCGGCGTGCGGCTCATCAGGGGGCGTGCCGGAACCATAGTGTTGGGGCTGATCTCTGCCGCACTGCTGGTTCTCTTCGCCCTCATTGACACCGAAGGCTCGTCGGCGGGGATGATGGACGTCTATGCCAAGGACGAACGGAACAGGCTCTTGGTGGAATACTACGGTGCGGCCGGCCGCGCCTACCCTGCCTACGTGTGCCTGGCCATCCTGCCTGCCATGGTGCGTGCGGTGGGCAGCACGCTGCCGGCGATGATCCGGATCAGTGCCCTCCTGCTGGCCATCGGAGGAATAGACGTCATGCTCAGCCTCCTCTTTCCGTTGATTCCGCCGTCGTGGGGCTACCTGCCCTTCATCATCAACTACACCGCCATCCTCTGCTTCGTCTCCGGCCTGGCGCTGATCTGGCTGGCAAAGGCCAGGGCGCACAGGAAGGTCCCGACGCCCTCAGGCACCCAGTAGCCAGCCAGCTGCAACGGGACCGGGAACGTCATTTACCGAAAGTGGCCACGGGGGATTCACAAAATCATTAGAGCGTGAGAGAATCATGAATGTGTGAAAGCAGCTGCTGCCTGGTGCTCCGCTGATCCGGAGAACTGTGGCGCCTGCTGGAGCATGCATTGGGGGGATGAGTGGTGGCGGCCGTTGGGGACCGCCCCCACTCAGCCTGTTTAAGGCCTCGTTCCGGCCCCCGTATGATGGCGAAATAAAAGGACGTCACCCGGGCGTTGCCGGTACAAAGCCCTCAGCAGCCAGCAGAAGAAGGAACCCCATGAACCGCCTCCATACCCGCCGCAGTGCAATCGTCGCCACTCTCGCCGGCCTGGCTCTGGCACTGTCTGGCTGCGGCGGCCCCCAGACACCGTCGGCAACCACCGGCTCGGATACTTCCCTCAGCGATGTGAAGTCCAAGGGAGAGATCGTGATCGCGACAGAGGGTACCTACAAGCCGTTTTCCTTCCACGCCGAAGGAGCCGGCGAGCTCACCGGCTTTGACGTGGAGATCGCCAAGGCGGTAGCGGACAAGCTGGGCGTAAAGCCCAAGTTCGAGGAAACCCAGTTCGACGGCATCTTCGCAGGCCTCGACGCCAAGCGCTTCGACACCATCGCCAACCAGATCTCCATCAACCCCGAACGCAAGGCAAAGTACGACCTCTCCACCCCGTACACCGTCTCCACTGGTGTGATCGTGACCAAAGAGGACAACAGCAGCATCACGAGCTTCGAGAACCTCAAGGGCAAGACCACCGCCCAGTCGCTGACGAGCAACTTCTACAAGATGGCCGTGGACGCCGGCGCAAACGTCCAGTCCGTTGAAGGCTGGGCACAAGGCGTCACGCTGGTCCGTCAGGGCCGTGTGGACGCGATCGTCAATGACAAGCTGACCTATCTTGATTACGCCAAGACCAATCCGGACTCCGGCCTGAAGATCGCCGCAGAAACCACGGAAAAGTCGGAGAGCGCGTTTGTGTTCCGCAAGGGTTCCACGGAACTCACCGCGGCCGTGGACAAGGCCCTGGCCGATCTTCGGGCGGACGGCACCCTGGCGAAAATCTCGGAGACGTACTTCGGCGCGGACGTCACGAAGTAAATGCCGTTCAACTGGGACCTCGTCTGGAGCTCCTTCGGCCCGATCATCGCCGGTGCCGTCACGGGAACGATTCCGCTGACCCTGGCCTCATTCGCCTTCGGCCTGGCCCTGGCGCTGCTGGTGGCGCTCATGCGGCTCAGCCGAAACGCTGTAATCTCCGGGGCGGCACGGTTCTACGTCTCCGTGATCCGCGGAACGCCGCTGCTGGTGCAGCTCTTCGTGATCTTCTATGGGCTGCCCAGTCTGGGAGTGAAGCTGGATCCCTGGCCCAGCGCCATCATCGCTTTTTCCCTGAACGTCGGCGGCTATGCGGCGGAGGTGATCCGGGCAGCCATCCTCTCGGTCCCCAAGGGGCAGTGGGAGGCCGGACATACGATCGGCATGTCGCGGGGACTGTCACTGCGCCGCATCATCCTTCCGCAGGCGGCCAGGGTATCCGTGCCGCCGCTGTCCAACACGTTCATCTCCCTGGTCAAGGACACATCGCTGGCCTCCCTGATCCTGGTCACCGAGCTTTTCCGGAATGCCCAGCAGATTGCCGCCTTCAGCCAGGAGTTCATGGTGCTGTACCTTGAAGCCGCGCTGGTCTACTGGGTCATCTGCCTCGCGCTGTCCGCTGGACAATCCGCCCTCGAAAAGAGATTGGACCGCTATGTCGCCCACTAGCCCGCCCGCCGGCGCTCCCTCGGGCAACCCTGAGCACACCGGTGCGCCCCAGGCGAGGCCGGTGCTTTCCGTCCGCGGCCTGGCCAAGTCATTCGGCAGCAATGTGGTGCTCCGGGACATCGACCTGGACGTGCGCCGCGGCAACGTGGTTGCCCTCATCGGGCCTTCGGGCTCCGGAAAGACCACTGTGCTCCGTTCGCTGAACGGGCTGGAAACGCCCGACGCCGGCACCGTCACCTTTGCAGACACCGGCGCCGGCAAAGACCTGTCACTCGACTTTTCGGGCAAGGTGGCCAAGAAGGACATCTCTGACCTGCGCGACCGCAGTGCCATGGTCTTCCAGCACTACAACCTCTTTCCCCACATGACGGTGCTGCAGAACGTCATCGAAGGCCCCGTCCAGGTGCAGAAGCGCAATCGCACCGAAGCCGTCGACGAGGCGGAGAAGCTACTGGCCAGGGTTGGCCTGGCGGACAAACGCGACGCCTACCCCTTCGAGCTCTCCGGCGGGCAGCAGCAGCGCGTGGGCATTGTGCGGGCCCTCGCCCTGAAGCCCCAGCTTCTGCTGTTCGACGAACCCACGTCAGCCCTGGACCCCGAACTGGTTGGCGATGTTTTGGCCGTCATCCAGGAACTGGCTGAAGAGAACTGGACCATGGTGATCGTCACCCACGAACTCGCCTTCGCCCGGCAGGTGGCCGACGAGGTCATCTTCATGGACGGCGGCGTGGTGGTTGAGCGCGGACCGGCGGCAGAGGTCCTGCGGGCGCCGCGCCAGGAACGTACCCGGCAGTTCGTCAAGCGGCTGCTTCACGAGTTCTAGCGCACGAACCTCAGGGTGACCAGCTGGAACGGACGCAGGGCGAGGTCTGCCACGTTATTTCCAGCCACGACCCCCGGTGCCTCGGCCTTCCGCTCCAGGAGATCCACGGTGTAAATGTTCCGGACAGGGAAGTTGGCCGTGACCCGTCCCGCCGAGCGTTCGCCCAGGGACTCGTACAGCCGCACGATGACATCTCCCGACCCGTCCTCCGCCAGCTTCACAGCTTCAACCACGAGCGCTGCGTTATCCACGGTGACCAACGGCTCCACGGGATGCGCGCCCAGCACGGTCCGCGGTGCGAGGTTGGCGCGGTAGCCCTCCTCGACGGCGTCCGCGATGCCGGCACCGGGCCGGATCCAGATATCCAGGATGTGGCGCCCGCGGTCTGCCTGCGGATCGGGGAACTTCGCTGCACGCAGCAGTGAGAGGCGGACGGTCGTGGTGGTTCCGCCGTCGTCCCTGATACTCCTGGCCACATCGTGCCCGTAGGTGGAGGCGTTGGCGATGGCCACGCCATAGCCGGGTTCGGCCACATGGATCCAGCGGTGCGCGCAGATCTCGAACTTCGCGGCCTCCCAGGAGGTGTTGACGTGGGTGGGCCGGAAGACATGTCCGAACTGGGTTTCGGCGGCCGAGCGGTCGGCCCTGAGATCAAGCGGGAACCCCAGCTTGAGGAGCTTCTCACGCTCCTGCCAGTCGATGTCCGTGGAGATGCCCAGCGAACTGCCGCCGGGCGCCAGGGTGATGCGCTGGACGATCCGCGAGGCGCCGAAAAGCCGTTCAACGACGACGACGGCGTCACCGCCGTGCCGCTCCACCGTCACGGAGGCTGCGTCGGTCAGTGACGTGACGTTGCGCCGGTAGAACTGGTCAATGTCCCAAGCGTCCCATTCGTTGGGGGTGTCGCGGTGCAGCTCCAGGTGGTTTCCGAAGCTGCCCGGGGCTATGGCTTCCCTGCCGGTGGCGTGGTCGCGCAGCGAGGTCAGCAGTCCGTTGGCATCCAGCACGGCACGGATGATGCCGTTGTCGAGCACGAAGCCGCCGTCCCGGCCGGTGACCTGCACCGGCCCGTCTGCCTGGACGGGCCGGGCAGCAGCGAGTGCCGGGACGCCGTCGCGCTCGCGGGGACCTGCGTTGAGCAGGAACTCCTCGCTGCCCTCGCCCAGCGCAGCGGCCGCGGCCTGGCTGATGAGCCCTTCGAGCCCCTTGGCCACGGCGGCGTAGTTCCGTTCGGCGTCCTGGTGTACCCATGCGATGGAACTGCCGGGCAGGATGTCGTGGAACTGCTGCAGGAGCACCAGCCGCCACAGCCGTTTCAGCTCGGCTGCCGGGTAGGCGTAGGAACCTCCGGTGCGCACCGCTGCTGTGGCGCACCACAGCTCGGCTTCACGGAGGAGGTGCTCGCTGCGCCTGTTTCCCTGCTTTGTGCGGGCTTGGCTGGTGTAGGTGCCGCGGTGGAGTTCGAGGTACATCTCCCCCACCCAGACCGGGAGGGCGGTGTATTCGGCCTGGGCCTGCTCGAAGAAGCTGCGTGCCGTCCCGATCCGGACCTTGGGAGAGCCTTCCAGGTTCGCGGTGCGGTGGGCGGCGGCTAGCATTTCCCGGGTGGGGCCGCCTCCGCCGTCGCCGTAGCCAAAGGGGACCAGGGAGATCGTGCCGTGCCCGTGGTCCCGGTAATTGCGTTCGGCATGGGCAAGATCACGGGCGGTGAGTTCCGAGTTGTAGGTGTCCACGGGCGGGAAGTGGGTAAAGAGCCGCGTGCCGTCAATCCCCTCCCAGTTGAAGGTGTGGTGCGGCATCCGGTTGACCTGGTTCCAGGAGATTTTCTGGGTAAGGAACCACTGGCTGCCTGCTGCCTTGACGATCTGCGGCAGCGCCGCGGAATATCCGAACGAGTCCGGAAGCCACGCTTCCTGGCACTCGATGCCGAACTCGTCAAGGAAGAAGCTCTTGCCTTCCAGGAACTGCCGGGCCATGGCTTCCCCGCCGGGCATGTTGGTGTCCGATTCCACCCACATACCGCCCACGGGAACGAACTGTCCGGCCTTAACCTTCTCGCGGATCCGCCCGAACAGTTCAGGATAGAACTCCTTGATCCAGGCCAGCTGCTGCGCTGAGGAGCAGGAAAACACGAAATCGGGATCATCGTCCATGAGGGCGACCACGTTCGAAAACGTCCGCGCGCATTTCCTCATGGTCTCCCGCACCGGCCACAGCCAGGCCGAATCAATATGGGCATGACCGGTGGCCAGCAGTTCGTGGGCCGAGGCGTAGGCGGGGCTGGCCAAAACGCCGGCGAGCGCTGCCCTGCCCGCGGCCGCAGTGCCGGGGACGTCGTCCGGATCCATCACGTCCAGCATGCGCTCCAGGGCACGCAGGATCTCGTGGCGGCGCGGCAGTTCCATGGGCAGCTCGTGCATCAGGCCCCGGAGCACAGCGATGTCCTGCTGCAGCTCCCACACATGCCGGTTCAGTTCGGCAATGGCAATGCTGCCGAGCCGGTACTGCGGCTGGTCACCGGCGGTGGCCTTATCACCGTACGGCGTGGCCGCAAAGGTCCAGCCCTGCGCAACGTCGGGGTTGGCCGCAGCTTCGACATAGAAGTCAACAGCCATGCCGCTGCCCAGCAGTTTGAGCGGGATGTATTGGTTGCGCGGAGAAATCGCCTTGATGATGCTGCCGTCGGGCCGCCACGCGGTGCCTTCACACTGGAAGCCGGGGATTTCGGTGGTGAATCCGATGTCCACCACCATCTCCACTTCGGTGTCCGGCGCGGTCCCCCACGAGTCGGGAACCTCGCCCTGGAGACGGAGCCACATGGTCCCCCACGGCCGGCCCCACGCAGCGCCGTGTTCCTGCGGCCGGAAATCCTGGCGCAGTGCCTCCATGACGCGGACAGGCTCGTCCGGGACCTCCCAGCTGCTCAGGGTCAGGGGTACGCTTCGCGAGTAGATCGCGGGGGTGATCCGCTCCCGCAGGAAGCGGTCGAGACGGACTTCCGTGATCCGGCGGTCGTCGTGCAATGTGTTCCTCTTTAATGCGTGAGGCCGGCGCCGCCCGTTCCGGCCGTTTCGCCGGCCTGGGCGTCATCCAGCTGGTGTCCGGGCAGGTTCGCTGCCCTGAAAGAGCGGATCAACGTGTCCATTCGATGGATAAAATCTACTGCGTCGCGCCTGATTAGCCAAGCATTCGCGGCTCCTGGCGGGGCAGGTCCGCAAGGGAAATGCGGTGTCCGCCAGTATAGACGTTCAGGCTGCTTCCCCTGCTGAAACCGGCCACGGTAACCCCGCTGGACTCCGCGAGTTCGACGGCGAGACTGGAGGGAGCGCTGACGGCAGCCAGCACCGGGATGCCCGCCAGCGCAGCCTTCTGCACCAGTTCAAAGGATGCACGGCCTGATACCTGCAGCACCGTACGGGACAGCGGCAGGCGCCGCTCGCGCAACGCCCAGCCAACCACCTTGTCCACGGCATTGTGCCGGCCAACGTCCTCGCGGAGGCACAATAGCCGGGCGGCGCCGTCGTCATCGATGCTGAAGAGACCGGCGGCGTGCACGCCACCGGTGGCTTCGAAGACCGTCTGTGCTTCCCTGAGCAGGTCGGGCAGCGCAGCGAGGGTTCTTACCGGGACCGTGAGCGTGTCGTCGGCCGGACTGAAGTGCGACGACTTCCGGACGGCCTCGATCGAATCCGTGCCGCAAATCCCGCAGGAACTTGATGTGTAGACGTGGCGTCCGGTGTCCGGGAGCACGACGTCGGGCCGCAGCTGGGCTTCCACCACGTTGAAGGTCTGGACGCCGTTTTCATCTTCCCCGGCACAGAACCTCAGGGAGATGAGCTGGTCGGGGTCCCATATGACGCCCTCGGAGACCAGGAATCCCGCCACCAGGTCGAAGTCGTCCCCTGGGGTGCGCATGGTCACCGAGAAGGAGAGACTGCCGAGCCGGACCTCCAGCGGTTCCTCCACGGCAAGCACGTCCTCACGGTGCCGGACCGGAAATTCGAGGGCGGAGGGTGAGCCGTCCAAGACGTATCGGTGAATCTTGCGCCGTTGCGTCACGCGTCCCATCGGGTCACCCCTGGTGCCAGCCTGTTCATGCCTCCATCATTGCAAGTGGGGTGCCAGTACACCAACGGGCTGTGGTTTTCAGTCCAGGAGCGCACTCCAGTCCACTGGCCCGCTGTCTGCAGCCGGCTTGCCGGCCGACCGGTTCCCCGCCCTGCGGGGTGACGCCTTCGCTTTGGAGTCGGCCTTCTTGGGCTCGGGAATGGCCGGCCCCCACGGCAGTGCAAAGGCCGGAACGGTCTCGCCAAGCTGCACACCGTGCGGCGGGACCACCATCACGCCGTCAGCGGCGGCCAGTCCCCGCATCATCCCTGGTCCGGTGTGCTGGGAGGGCGAGGCCATGCCGTAGAGGAGCCGGAACGGCATGAGTCTGGTCCGTCCGGGGTCGGGATCGATCATGGTTCCGCACGGCACCTCCTGCACGGGAGGCATGGCCCCGTGTCCCAGTGCCGCGAGAAGCGGGGCGCCGACAGTGGACAGCGCCATCATTGCCGCAAGCGGATTGCCGGGCAATCCCAGCACGAAGCGCCCGTCCGGCAGTTCCGCAAGGACGGCCGGATGGCCGGGGCGCATCGCCACGCCGTCGATCACCAGCCGCCCGCCGAGATCAGCCACGGCGCGCCTGAAGTGATCGGTACCGGACACACCGGTACCCCCGGTGGTGATAACGACGTCGGGAGGCAGGACTGCTGCTGACGCCTCCGCCAGGCGGCCGTCCGGCTCCGCCTCCGGCCCTTCGTCCTCCAGTGCTTCCAGCCACTCGCCGTAGCTGTCCCCTATCCTGACCTGTCCGGTGCAGATACCGCCCATCATCTCCACGACGGAAGCCAGTTGCGGGCCGAAGGTGTCACGGACCTTGCCCGCTTCGGGGAGGCCGTGTTCGACGATCTCGGAGCCCGTGAGCAGCAGCTTTACCACCGGTTTGCCAACGACCGACACATCGTCGTGGCCGGCCAGGGCGGCGAGTGCCAGATGCGCAGGATTCAGAGTGATGCCGGCTTTGACCAGCACCTCGCCGGCAACGGCCTCTTCGGCCGCATTGCGGATGTGCTGGCCGTTTCGCGGTTCACCCGGGCGGGCGCTGCCGCCGAGGGTCAGTACCGGCAGGCCGTCCTCGTCCTTGGACATGACGCCGCTTTCACGGCGCAGCACCGCCTTCGCGCCCGGCGGAATGAGACCGCCGGTCACGATGACGCTGGCCTGGTGCGGCGCGAGCCGTTGCCCGGGTTCAGCAAGGATCCAGGGACCGCTGCCGTTGACGGCCCAGCCGTCCATCGCGGACGAAGCGTAGTGCGGAATGTCCTGCAGCGCGGTGATGTCCGCCGCCAATGTCCTGCCCAAAGCTTCCCGCAGCGGAACACGGCCGGCAGGGATTGGAGCAGCGCAGTCAAAGGCGGCCTGCCGTGCTTCTTCCCAGGTGTGTGCCGCATGCGTGGCAGGTGGATCCGCGGACACGATTCCACTGTCCGCGGGTCCACTGTCCGCGGGCAGTGCGTCTGTGTCGTCCTCGGCCGATGCAGCGTTCCCGGCTGGGTTGGTGGCCGGCTGGGCGGCCTCGGCTGCGGGATGTCCGGGGGAAGCGGTCATTCCCCCGGTGTCCCGCTGGGAGCCGCTACGCTGCTGGAGCTGCCTGCGGCCGGCGGAAAGGAGTCATCCCCTGCCTCATCGGCCGAGTAGGCCTTGGACACGGAACGGGCAACGTCCATGGCCGCCTTCATCGATGTGGAGTCAGGCGCCTGGCCCGAACCTGAGGCGAGCCCGGCGGCAAATCCGGCAATGAAGGTGGTCAGCGGCGCTGCGGGCCGGACCACCGAGTGCGCGGCCACCCCGGCAAGGGACAGCACCTCATTGACATCCACTTGCACGTCTTCGAGCTCAAAAGCCCGCAGCAGTAGACGGCACCACTCCTCAAGCGTTTCGTCCTGGCTTTTCATGCCTGCCTCCAATCTCAACTGCGGCTGCGACGTTCAGCCCGGATGATTGCTGGCGTCCACTCCCAATGCGGCGGCATCGTCCCAGGTATCCACATCGTCTGTGGAGCCGGCGGGCACGGTGACAGCCTGTACGTCAAGCCTAGCAAGGAGAGCGAAAACTGACCCATGGTTCAAAGCGTTCCGCGCCGCTGCTTCTTCCACCGCGCGTTCCAGCACAGCCGTGCGGTAAAAACCTGCCAATGGCTGACGCCGCCCGTCGCCGGAAACTGCCATGACGCCGTCGCCGCCGTGCAGCGCTTCCAGAAGGGCATGCACGGCATCAGCCACGCGGGGCATGTCACATGCCAGAACCAGAACATAGGCATCATCCCCGGGACGGGCCGGGGACTCCAGCAGGGCCAGGCCGGCCGCAATCGCGGCGGCAGGCCCGGCGAACGGCGGATCCTCCCGGCAGCTCAAAACACCGGGCGGAAGGTCGTGGGCTTCCGGGCCCACGACTACGATGCGGCGCGCACCTCGGGCGGCCGCAATCGACCGGTGCAGAAGGGTCTCACCCTCATAGATCAGTTCGGCCTTCGGCGATCCGCCGAGCCTCGAAGAACGGCCGCCGGCCAGAATGACTGCATCGAAGTACACATACCAAGCCTAGTGCGGACAGGTCAGGCGGCCGTCTCCGGAAGCAGGAAGGGATCCCACGCGGGGGTCGGCTTCTCCAGTTCCTTGATTTGCCAGATGGTGCCAACGGGAGGCGCCGGGACGAACCGCAACTTCCAGCCCATTTCCGCCGGGGTGTGATCCCCCTTGACGTTATTGCACCGGAGGCAGGCCGCCACGAGGTTTTCCCAGGTATCCGCACCGCCCCGCGATTTCGGCTGGACGTGGTCTATGGTGTGGGCTGCCTTGCCGCAGTATGCGCACCGGTGGCCGTCCCTGCGCAGCACCCCGCGCCGGCTCACTGCGGTGACCATGTTATAGCGCGGCCGGATATAACGGTTCAGGAGGATCACGGAGGGGCGGCCCATGATGTCCTTCGGCCCCACGACGGGATCGTCACCTTCGGCAACCACGCTGGCTTTTCCTGTGAGCACAAGAACCAGCGCCCGGCGGAAGGTTACAACCGCCAAGGGTTCATATCCAGCATTAAGAACGAGCGTGCGCATGCGCATACCTCTTCACGGCCGCACCCGGCAGAGGCGCGAGGGCCGGCTGCCCTCTGCATGTCCGGGCTATGGATCGACACCACAAGAGTAAACACTCTTAGCGCATATCGACGAATCGGCCTAACATTCGGCCACGGCGTGTCGGTGTTCAGCCCGGGCAGTTTTAAGACAAAAGGACCCCTGCCGCGGGGGCAGGGGTCCTTTTAAGCCTTTGCTCGTGGCTTAGCCGCCGACGCGGATGAAGACCGGGCCGGAGCCGACGTTGACGCTGAACAGCGCGGTGGTTCCGCCGTTCCAGCCACCGTGAACAGCCTGGCCGTTGCCGACGTAGACAGCGATGTGGGCCAGGCCCATGCCGCCGTTTTGGTAGTAGGCGAGGTCGCCCGGCTTGGCTTCGGCAGCGCTGACAGTGCGGCCGAGGGACAGGTAGCCTGCCGGCCAGCCGTGGTAGTTGATGCCCACGGCGGCCAGGGAGTTGGTGGCCAGCATGGTGCAGTCCTGCGAGACGCCCAACTGGGCGTACGCGGCAGCGGCGATGGCAGCTCCCTTGCCGCTTGCAGAGGACGTGTTGGCAACAGGTGCAGCTTCCACCTTCGCGGTGGCCTGAACTGCCGGAGCAGCCTTCACGGCCGGGGCTTCCACGGCAGGCGCGGCTTCCTGGACGTTGACGACCGGCTTGGGAGCCTCAACCACGGGGGCCGGGGTGGTGGTGATCGCCGGCTTCTCGTAGGAGATGGCGATGCTGGATGCAGCCGAAATCGGTGCCGACGCCAAGGACTGGACTTCCAGGGTGGACGTGGAAGCCGAGTCGCGCTGAACGTTGGTCTCAGCGGCGTTGGCGGCGATGCCGCTGGTCAGAACGAGTCCGGAGGCGGCAGCGATAACAGCAGCCTGACGGCCTACTCCGCCGGCGTTGTCGCCGACAGCCTTGGCAATGACGGACAGCGAGTTGGTCTTGGTGACCTCGGCGCGGTGGCGTGCAATGGTCGCACGTGTAGTCATGATTTCTCTCTTTCGTGTTCCACGGCCCGCTTGTAGCAGGCCGCGGTTTAGCGACGCGCCGGCGTCTTGGGGGTACGCCGAATCGTCTCGAATGGGGGGTTTTAGCGAAGGGTGTAGAACGAGGACGTGCCCGTGGCGGACACTGCATGCAGGATGGTGCCCTGCGAGGGGTTCAGCGCGCTGATCATCATGCCGTTGCCAACGTAGATGCCAACGTGGGCACCGCCGTTCTGCATGACCAGGTCGCCGGGGGCGGGAGTCGACGTGGGCTTCATGGCTGTCCACGCATTGACGCGCGGAATGCTGATGCCCGCCTGTGCGTAGACCCACTGGGTGAAGCCGGAGCAGTCCCAGCCGCTGGGAGTGGTGCCACCCCAGACGTACGGGCTGCCGATGCCGGTGTAGGCGATGCCCGCGAGACCTGACGTTGCACCCGAGCCTGCGGCGTCAACCAGTTTCCCGGCCTTGGCCGCGATGGTCTCCACGGCAGCTTCGGGGCTGGCCGTGTCGTCGCTGGACTGGGGCGCGACTGTCTCAATGACGGGGGCTGCCTCGGTGGTAACGGCAGGACGCTCGAAGGAGACGGTTGCGGTGGGCGCGGCGGTCACAGCAAGCTGTGCCGCCTGGGATCCGGACTCAGCGGAGGCGGAAACACCGATGTTGGCGTCGGATGCGTTGGCTGGCATGCCGGCGCTCAGGACGAGACCTGAAGCGGCCGCAATGACTGCTGCCTGACGACCTACTGTGCCTGCATTGGCGCTTACTGCCTTGGACACGGAGTCCAGCGGGTTCTTACGAACCGTTTGCGCACGGTGGCGCGCAAGATTGTGGCGTGAAGACACGAAGGTAGCCTCTCCCAATGCCTACGAGGTGAGCTGTCGGATTCGGATGGGAGTCACCCGGCCGCGCCGCTTCCTGGGAAGCTTTGCGACTTAACCCCAAGGCCTTCTTGCGAAGACCAAAATTGGTTCCCCCGCCCCTGCCAGACGATGTAATGCGAACGGACCTTGAGCGGTGGCAGAGTTAGGCAATCCACTCAAGGGCGTCAACTTCGGAAAAGTTGACGCGGTTTAGACGGTACAACAGTTCGGAGGGAATGTCACATTCAGGTCACGGTGTGTCACGAGAATCTGAGAGCTCTCCATCGGCTTTGCTTACAGCCAGCCTTCGGGATCCACGACTTCTCCGTTGACCATCACCTCAAAGTGGAGGTGGCAGCCGGTGGATGCGCCGGTGGTCCCGCTAAGTGCCACCGTGTCGCCCCGGCTGACCTTCTGGCCAACCTGAACGCTCGATGACGACAAATGGTTATACGTGGTTTCGAGGCCGTTGCCATGGTCGATGACAACCCTGTTGCCGCCGCCAAACTCGTGCCAGCCGGCAAACGTGACCGTGCCACTGGCCGCTGCATACACTTCTGTTCCGCACTGGGCTGCGAAGTCCTGGCCACGGTGGAACTCTCCGGCGCCGCCAGTGATGGGGCTCACGCGGTATCCAAAGGGCGAGGACTTCACCATGGTCGCCAAGGGCATGCCAAGGCTGCCGACGGAGGCTGCGCGGCTGATACTGCCGGCGGACTGGGCGCTCAGGAGCTGCTTGAGCTTGCCATCCGGGTCACCGGCTGTCGCAACGGAGGTGCGGCTGAAGTCAATCTTGGCTGCCGCCTCGGCGGAGACCTCTGGCTGCCCCGTGGCGGCACCTGCGGCGGCCGGGGCGCCGTGGTCGGCCGAGGCCAGGACCGGGCTCGTGGCGGGCACTGTGACGGTCAGCAGGAGGCCCGAGGCGGCAAGGGCCACGCCGACCTTCTGCCCGACTCCGCTGGCAGCGGCGAAGTCAGCGACCTGACGGAAAGGACTGCGTTGCTTCCGCGCTTGACGCTGCGCATCGCGGGGTCGCTCAGCGGCGACCGCTACGGGCGTGCGGGGCTCGGCAGCGGAGCCGGTAGCGCGGCGGCGGCCCCGGGCATTCTGCATGGTCAAGAACGGTTCCTCTCTGGGTAGCCTGCGAAGTTAGCTGTCGGATTCGGGTCAGAGAGTTGATCGACCCGGTCCGCAATGACAAGCCTTTTTGGGCACAGAGGTATCCGGAGATTCCGTCTGTGGAAGGTGGCTTGCTGCTGCGGACTTCACCCCAAGGCCGTTTTGAACGGCCAGTTGTGGTTCCTCCGCCTCTGCCAGAAGGTGTTTCGAGCGACTGATCCGCTGGCAGAGTTCGGCTCCGGATCAGGTAACGCTTTGGTATCGGCGCTGCGACTTAACTATAGGCGATTAAAGCTTGCGGTAATAATTCCGTTATCTTGCTTGTGCAAAAGTGGTGGGTCATCCTGCCAGCTGATGTCGGACAACCTGCACCGGCGTGACTCAGGCCACCCGGACAAACACGTGCGCAGCAACTTCGGGCGGCAACTCGAGGGCGCCGTCGATGCCAGGGACACGCACGGAAATGTACTCCCCGACCCGTTCCAGCGACACCGTCGCGCCCGGGCGGATCCCGCCCTCGTCCAGCTGCTGCAGGAGTTCGGGCTCGACCTGAATCGGTTCGGCGAGCCTGCTGACGGTCACCCTCGAGTCCGGGCCATAACTGCCCATGGCGTCCAGCAGGTTCAGGTCGACGTCGGCAAAGGTGCGTGTCGGCTCGCCGCCCAGCGCAGCCAGTCCGGGAATGGGGTTGCCATAGGGCGATTCCGTGGGGTGATCCAGCATCTCGTAGATCCTGCGTTCCACGCGTTCGCTCATCACGTGTTCCCACCGACACGCTTCGTCATGAACATACGCCCAGTCCAGGCCAATGACGTCGGCAAGCAGCCGCTCGGCCAGCCGGTGCTTGCGCATCACCTCGGTGGCGCGCTTGCGCCCTACTTCGGTCAACTCCAGGTGCCGGTCGCCGGTAACCACCACCAGCCCGTCCCGCTCCATCCGTCCGACGGTCTGGGAGACGGTAGGACCCGAATGGCGGAGGCGCTCGGCGATGCGGGCACGCAGTGCCACGATGTTCTCTTCTTCCAGCTCCAAAATGGTCCGAAGATACATCTCCGTGGTGTCGATCAGATCCGTCATTCAGCTCAGCTCCTCGAGCACAGTACTTGCGTTCTCCCACGGTACCGCGGGCCCCTCGTCTGGCGGCTCGGCATCCAGCCGCCGCGGCCCCAATCCGGCGGCGGTGCAACGCCGACTGTCCGCCTGTTCGTCAACCAAAAGCTTAGCCTATTTTGAATTACTCCGGATAAACCGCGGCGTCTCAATGACTGGACTGTGACGGGCACGGTTCCCGGGATTTCCGCGTCTCAGGCAGAATAAAGGGGGCCTTCGCGGGCAGCCATACCTGACCGCCGGTCACCAACTGTCCCCGCCGATCCGCATGTCCATGCCGAAAATTGGAGCCCCTGTGAGCGAGACCAGCATCACTATCCCAGCAAACCTCCTGCCCAAGGATGGGCGGTTCGGCGCCGGACCTTCCAAGGTCAGGCCCGAGCAGGTCGAGGCGCTGTCCGCAGCCGCCACCACGCTCCTGGGCACGTCCCACCGCCAGGCGCCGGTGAAGAACCTTGTCGGTTCGGTTCGTGAGGGCCTCAGCACGTTCTTCCGCGCCCCCGAGGGCTATGAAGTTATCCTCGGCGTGGGTGGCTCGACGGCGTTCTGGGACGTGGCGAGTTTTGGCCTCGTGGAGCAGAAGGCCCAGCACCTCTCCTTCGGCGAGTTCGGTTCGAAGTTTGCCGCGGCCACCAACAAGGCCCCGTTCCTTGCGGATTCGTCCATCATCAAGTCGGAGCCGGGAACCTGCCCCGAGCCCCGGGCAGAGGCAGGCGTTGACGTCTACGCCTGGCCGCAGAACGAGACCTCCACCGGTGTTGCCGCCCCGGTCAAGCGGGTGAGCGGCGCGGATGCAGGTTCCCTCGTCCTGGTGGACGCTACGTCCGCTGCCGGAGGACTGGACGTAGACGTCGCCGAGACCGACGTTTACTACTTCGCACCGCAGAAGAACTTCGCTTCCGACGGCGGCCTGTGGCTGGGTCTCTTCTCCCCCGCCGCGCTGGAGCGCGCCGCGCGGATCAAGGCCGGCGGCCGCTGGATCCCGGACTTCCTGGACCTACAGACGGCGATCGACAACTCGAAGCTGAACCAGACCTACAACACCCCGGCACTGGCCACCCTGGTGACCCTCGACGCGCAGGTGCAATGGCTCAACTCCAACGGCGGCCTCGACTTCGCCGCCGGCCGAACCGCCGACTCCGCGGGCCGCATCTACAAGTGGGCCGAGGCCTCCGAGTTCGCTACGCCGTTCGTCGCCAACGCCGCGGAACGCTCCAACGTCATCGCCACGATCGACTTTGATGACTCAATCGATGCCGCGGCCATCGCCAAGGTACTGCGCGCCAACGGCATTGTGGACACGGAACCGTACCGCAAGCTGGGACGTAACCAGCTCCGTATCGCGACTTTCGTGGCGATCGACCCTGCGGACGTTTCGGCGCTGCTGGAGTGCATCGACTACGTGGTGGGCGAGCTGAAGAAGTAGCCTCCCCGCGCCGCTGCCACAGGCAGCATCAGCGTTCGACGGCGTCGTCCGGGCTCGTGTCCCGGCCGGCGCCGTTTGCCGTTCAGCCTTGCTCGCCGGCCGGTTCCTTTGCGGATTCCTTTACGACTGCCTCCGGGGAAACGTCCGGCTCCTCCGCGGCACCGGCACCGGGAGTGCCCGCCTCTGCCCCAGCGGCCTGGGGCGCATCTTCGTCCGCCAGTGCATCGTCCTGAGCATCCTCTGGACGGACACGCTCCGCCCAGGGAACCCACTCCGGGGCGAGGATCGAGTCCTCGGAGGGCAGCAGGCCCAGCTCGTTCACGGTGATCACTTTGGACCGCGAATTGCGTGTGAGCACGGCGTACCACTGCCATCCGATGTAACCGGGCAGCTTGGATTCGAAGAGGTGGGTCACCAGGCGGTCACCCTCCGTTCGCGCCGCCAGGTGTTCGCCGATTTCCGATGCCTTGGCGATGCCTTCGATGGCGGTCCTGGCCACGTCTACGGCAGCCGCGAGGACGGCGTCGGGTTTTCCGGTGCGCCAGACCGGGACACCGGCACGCTTCCTGGGAGTCTTTGGTGCCGCCTTTGATTCGGCCTGTTCAGGTTCCGGGTTCATGGGGACCTAGGCGTCCAGCTCGTCGGCAACCTTACGCAGGGCGGCGGCGATGGCCTTGCCCTTGTTACCCTCCGGGTATTTGCCGGCGGACAGGGTGCCGGAGAGGTTGTCCAGCACTGTGACGAGGTCCTGCACCACAGGCGCGAGGTCCCTTGCATTGGGGCGCTTGGCCTTGGCGATGGATGGAGTCTTGTCCAGTACCCGCACACCCAGGGCCTGGGCGCCCTTGCGGCCGTCGGCCACACCGAACTCGACCCGTGTGCCGGCCTTCAGTTCGGTGACGCCCCCGGGAAGCGCCGACTTGGGCAGGAACACTTCCTGGCCGTCCTCGCCCGCGAGGAATCCGAATCCCTTGTCCTTGTCATACCACTTGACTTTGCCGGTAGGCACGTAATCAACCTTCTTCGTTCTGACTGTCTAGACATGTCCGGCCATCACCGCATCCGCACCGGTGTGCGGGTTCAGGGTATGACTGCCTGGTTCATGTTGGTCTGCTACCTCAAGGTTATCCTGACTGGCTTGGGATTCCTGCTTTGAGGCGCAGCCGCCGCCGGACTGTTAGCGTTACGGCATGATACCCACGCGTTTCCGGCGTCCCCTGACGGTCGCCGCAGCGGTTCTGGCAGTGCTTTCCCTGGCGTCCGTGGGAACGGTGATGGCGATGGCGTACAGCGGCCAGGCCGCTCCGGCCCCGATCACGTCCGCTGCCCTCTACGGGCTTCCGCTCGCTTTCATCCTGGTATTCGTGCTGGTGATCGACAGCATTGCAGCACGGCGCCGGGCAGGAAACGGCGGCGGGCGGTAACGTTGGACTGATGTCCCTTATTCGTGCGCTCAGCAAGGAACTGGAGGCACGCAGCGACGCGTCGTTGCGTGCCCTGTTCGCTGCGCGGCCGGATCTCATTTCGCCGGGCGTACCCGATTTCGCGGCGCTGGCGGCACGTGCCAGTGCGCGGGTCAGCGTGCAGCGGGCCCTGGAGCGCCTCAACCGGCCCCAAATGCAGGTGCTGGAGACCCTTCACCTGTGCACGAACACCGATACCGGGCACAGTGCGTCGGCAGCAGGTGTCAAGAAACTGATCGCAGGCTCTTCGCTGGCCGCCGTTGAACGTATCCTGCTGTCGCTCCAGGAGCTGGCGCTGGTCCACCGTGCCGAGCCCCCTCACACCGCGAGCCCTTCCGCCCACCGGCAGCGTTTCTACCTGCCGGTGGGCTCCCTGAAGGATGTCGTGGGAATTTATCCCGCCGGGCTGGGCCGAAGCTACACGGAACTGGTCCGGCTGCAGCCAGCCTTCGCCCAGCGCGTCGTCCAGCTGGTCGGCGAACTGCACCGCAGCGGTGCCGCGATCCAGCCCGCCACCACCCCGATGGAGGCGGCGCTGGCCCTGCAGCACTGGACCTCCTCACCCGAGGCCCTGCGTGCCATCCTCGCCACGGCGCCGGACCGCACGACGGCGCTGCTGGCCCGGTTCAGCAACTGGGCCATGGGGGCCGTCCCGCAGGCACAGCGGAAAGCGTCGGTCATCGGGGAGGGCCACGACGTCGGACCGGTGGACTGGCTGCTGGCCCGTGGCCTGCTGGTGCCGCTGGACGCGGCGCACGTCGAACTGCCCCACAGCGTGGGGATATCCCTCCGGGGCGGCGCAGTGATCGATAACTTCTCCCTCACCCCTCCCAGGCCCACCCTGGGAACCACCACCGCTTCCCTCCGCCGCAACGCCGCCCTGGGCGCAATCGCCGAAACGCTGCGGCTCACCGGCGAGCTGCTCCACGCCGTCCGGGAGCAGCCATTGGGAACGCTGCGCAGCGGCGGGGTGGGCATCCGCGAAATGCGCCGGCTGGCGGACGCCCTGCGGGTGGACCAGCATGCGGCCGCCGTCCTCCTGGAGTTCTGTGCCCTATCGGGACTGGTCCGGCTGGATGTGGACAGCTCCTGCTGGGTGCAGCCGCCTGAACTCGAGTGGCTGGGCCTGCCCCGCCAGGAACAGTGGTTGTGGCTGGTCAATGCCTGGCTGGCCAGCGAGCGCGCCCCGTCACTGGTGGGGCAGCCCATCAATGGCCAGCCCGGCGGGCAGCCGAACCACCGGACGGCTGCCGGCACGGCCGTCGTCAACGCCTTGTCTGCCGAGGCCCAGCGGTCCGATGCGCCGGTGGTCCGCAAAAGGATCCTCGAGATCCTCCGGGAGCTGACGCTCGAAGCCGAGGCTCCGGATGGCACCGCTCCCGTCCTCGACGCCAATGCTGTGCTGCAACGCGCCGAATGGCAGCAGCCGCGCATGGCCCGGCGCTTCAGCTCACTGATCCGCGGAGTCCTGGCGGAGGCCGAGATGCTTGGTCTGATCGGATCCGGCGCCCTCAGCCAGGTGGGCGCGGCCATCGCGGCCGACGCGCCTGACGAGGCGATGGACATCCTAGGCGAACACCTGCCGGCAGCCCTGAACCATGTCCTGCTCCAGGCGGACCTTACGGCTGTTGCCCCGGGGTACTTGAGTCCGGAACTGAGCCAACAGCTTCAGCGGGTGGCAGACGCCGAAGGGCAGGGCCCGGCCACGATTTACAGGTTCTCCGTGCAGTCGATCCGGCGGGCCCTGGACGCGGGACAGGACGCCGCCACCATCCTGGACTTCCTCCGAAGGCACTCGGCCACCGCCGTTCCCCAGCCCCTGGAGTACCTCATCGAGGACACCGCCCAGAGACACGGAAAGCTGCGCGTCGGCGCCGCGGGCTGCTTCATCCAGAGCGACGACGAAGCAGCCCTCATAGAACTGGCAGGCGAAGCCGCGGCAGCCTCCCTGAACCTGGTCAGGATCGCCCCCACGGTCCTGATCTCGCATGCGCCGCCACGGCAGACGGCGCTGGTGCTGCGCGGGCTGGGACTGTCACCCGCCGTCGAAGAACCGGAGTCCGCCGTCGTGCGGCTTAACCGCACCGCGCCGGTTGCCGGGGCAGGCGCGCGGCCTGTGTACAGCGCGCCGCGGACAGCCCCGCCCGACGCCGACATCGCCGCCCAGCTCGCGGTGCTGCGCAACCATGCGGCTGCGGCCGGCTCCAACGGCCACCGGTCCGGTGCCGCAGTCAACGGCAGCGAGGAAGCCACGCAGCTCGGGCTGGAGACCCTGCGGAAGGCCATTCGGCTTAAACAGCGGGTCACCATGAACGTCGTGGACAGCCTCGGGAACGCCAGGCTGGAAACCGTTGTTCCGGTCTCGGTAAGCGGCGGACGCGTCCGGGTGTTCGACCCCGCCAAGGACACCGAGCGGGTGCTGTCCATCCACCGGATCATCGATATCGAAGCAGCAGGGGAAATACACCCGTGAAGGATTGCATCGCGTGAACGACGGACCGCTGATTGTCCAAAGCGACAAGACCATCCTCCTGGAAGTCGACCACGAGCAGGCCACCGAAGCCAGGCACGCCATAGCGGCCTTCGCCGAACTGGAGCGCGCACCGGAGCACATGCACAGCTACCGTCTGACTCCCCTGGGCCTCTGGAACGCGCGGGCCGCGGGCCTCGATGCCGAGAAGGTCCTGGACACCCTGCTCAAGTACTCCCGCTTCCCGGTGCCGCACTCGCTGCTGATCGACGTTGAAGAGACCATGTCCCGTTATGGGCGGCTGCGGCTGGAAAAGGATCCACAGCACGGGCTCGTCATGCGGACCAGCGACTATCCGGTGCTCGAGGAGGTCAGCCGTGCCAAGAAGATCCAGCCGCTGCTGGGACCGCGCATTGACGGTGAAACCGTGGTGGTCCACTCGTCCCAGCGCGGCCAGCTGAAGCAGCTGCTGCTCAAGATCGGCTGGCCCGCGGAGGACCTGGCCGGGTATGTCGACGGCACACCCCATCCGATCATGCTGGACGAGTCCGGCTGGAAACTGCGGCCTTACCAGCGGCTGGCTGCTGAGAACTTCTGGGCCGGAGGCAGCGGAGTGGTGGTGCTCCCGTGCGGCGCGGGTAAAACCCTGGTGGGGGCCGCAGCCATGGCCACGAGTTCCACCACCACGCTCATCCTCGTCACCAACACTGTTGCGGCACGCCAGTGGAAAGACGAGCTGCTCAAACGGACCTCACTCACGGAAGCCGAAATTGGCGAATACTCCGGCGCCGTCAAGGAGGTCCGGCCTGTCACCATCGCCACGTACCAGGTCCTCACCACAAAGCGCGGCGGACTGTATCCACACCTCGAACTGGTTGACGGTCACGACTGGGGCCTGATCATCTACGACGAGGTCCACCTCCTGCCTGCGCCCATCTTCCGGATGACGGCAGACCTGCAGGCCCGGCGCCGCCTGGGCCTCACGGCCACCCTGGTCCGGGAAGACGGCCGCGAGGGCGAAGTGTTCAGCCTCATCGGCCCTAAGCGTTACGACGCGCCGTGGAAGGACATCGAGGCCCAGGGCTACATCGCGCCCGCGGACTGCGTGGAGGTGCGGGTGGATCTGCCCCGCGACGAACGCGTCGCCTACGCCATGGCCGAGGACGCCGACAAGTACCGACTGTGCGCCACGTCGGAAACCAAGACTTTGGTGGCGGAGCAGCTGGTGGAAAAGCACCAGGGCGAACAGGTGCTGGTGATCGGCCAGTACATCGACCAGCTCGATGAGCTTGGCGGGCGACTGAACGCACCCGTGATCAAGGGTGACACGTCCGTGAAGGAGCGCCAGCGGCTCTTTGATGCTTTCCGGGCCGGCGAGGTCCAGACGCTCGTGGTCTCCAAGGTGGCGAATTTCTCCATCGACCTTCCGGAAGCATCCGTGGCCATCCAGGTCTCCGGGTCCTTCGGTTCCCGGCAGGAGGAGGCCCAGCGGCTCGGCCGGCTGCTGCGCCCCAAGCAGGACGGCAGGGCGGCACGCTTCTATTCGCTGGTGGCCCGGGACACCCTCGATCAGGATTTCGCGGCCAAACGCCAGCGGTTCCTGGCCGAACAGGGCTATGCCTACAGGATCATGGACGCCAAGGACGCCGGGGCAGTCGGATAGGGCCCACTGAACACACAACATTCATCCAGAAAACTCCCAGACTCTGGGAGCATCATGGGAACTATGAAAAAGAACGGTGCCGAAGCGAAGCTTCTCGTGGTCGATGACGAACCCAACATTCGCGAGCTGTTGTCCACGTCGCTGCGCTTCGCCGGATTTGAGGTCATCTCCGCAGGCAACGGGCGTGACGCCCTGGCCGCCGCCGAAGCCGATGCGCCGGACCTGGCCGTGCTGGATGTCATGCTTCCGGACATGGACGGCTTCACCGTCACGCGCCGGCTGCGCGCCGCTGGCAAGCATTTCCCTGTCCTGTTCCTGACGGCCAAGGACGACACCGAGGACAAGGTCACCGGGCTCACAGTGGGCGGCGATGACTACGTCACTAAGCCGTTCAGCCTCGACGAGGTGGTGGCCAGGATCCGAGCGGTGCTTCGCCGCACCCAGCCCATGCTGGACGATGACGAGGCGGTCATCCGGGTGGACGACCTCGAGCTCGACGACGACGCCCACGAGGTGCGGCGCGGTGGCACCGTGATCGAGCTGTCTCCCACCGAGTTCAAGCTCCTGCGGTACCTCATGCTCAATCCGAACCGTGTCCTGTCCAAGGCGCAGATCCTGGACCACGTCTGGGAATACGACTTCAACGGTGACGCTTCGATCGTCGAATCCTACATTTCCTACCTCCGCCGCAAGGTGGACATCGATCCTGAAGCTCCGGCCCTTATCCAGACCAAGCGCGGCGTGGGCTACGTGCTCCGGACAGCAGAAAAGCGCTGACCTTGCTCGAACGTTGGAAGTCCGCCACACTCCGGTCACAGCTGGTGGCCATCATGATGGCGCTTATGCTGGTGGCCCTGGCGGTGACGGGGGCGGGTACGCTGACCCTGCTGCGCAGCTATCTTGAAGGCCAGGTGGACGACAAACTCCGGGCCGCGGTCCAGTCCGCGGAGCGGCAGCGGTCCTTCAACCAGTTGATTGTGCCGAACCCTGTGGTCCCGACGGACTACACCGTCACCATCTATTACCCGGACTCTGCGCCAACTAATCTGGACGGCAAGTCCGACCGCCCGGACATCGACTCAATCTCCGTGGATGACGCCCGTGAACGCGGGTTGAAGCCCTTCCAGGTCCGGGGCAGTGACGGCAAGAACTGGCGCGTGGTCGCGGTCAGCGTGGTCGACAGCGACCAGCAGCGGGCCGTCGTCGTTGTCGGGCTGCCGCTCTCTCCCGTGGACGAAGTACTTCGGCACGCCACGCTCGTGGTCGTGGGCGTGGGTCTGTTCACCATGATCCTGGCCTCCTTCATCGCATCCTGGACCGTGACGAGATCCTTCAGGCCCCTGGCCAGGGTCGAAAAGACTGCGGCAGCCATTGCGGCCGGGGATTTGTCGCGCCGTGTGGCGGTGGAAAATCCGTCCACCGAAGTCGGTCGCCTGGGGCGCTCGCTGAATGCCATGCTCGCCCACATCGAGGCGGCCTTCGCTGCCCGGATGGCTTCAGAGGGCCGGATGCGGCGCTTCGCGGCGGACGCCTCCCATGAACTGCGGACCCCGCTGGTGACCATCAGGGGCTACTCGGAGCTCTACCGCCATGGGGCCCTGCAATCCGAGGAGGACATTGCCAGTGCCATGGGCCGCATCGAGAGCGAGGCCAAGCGCATGGGCTCTATGGTGGAGGACCTGCTCCTGCTTGCCCGGCTGGACGAGCAGCGCCCTCTGCAGCGGAAACCCGTTGACCTGCAGCTGCTCGCCCACGACGCCGTCGTGGATACCCAGGCCAGCGATCGGGGCCGCACCATCACGCTGATGGGACTCGACGGCGGACATGCCGCGCCTGCCCCCGTTCTCGGCGATGAGGCCAAGCTCCGCCAGGTCGTGGGAAATCTCGTGGGCAACGCCCTCAGGTACACGCCGGAGGGGACCCCGATCGAACTCGCCGTCGGCGTGAGGACCGGTGTGGAGGGCGAGCCGCGGGCTGTGCTCGAAGTCCGCGATCATGGACCCGGAATTCCGGACAGCGAAGCGCCGAAGATCTTCGAACGCTTCTACCGGTCGGACACCTCCCGCACGCGCGACACCGGCGGCAGCGGTTTGGGCCTGGCGATCGTTGCCGCCATCGTCGGCTCGCACGGCGGCTCCGTCCGGGTCGACGCCACCGAGGGCGGCGGTGCCACGCTGGTGGTCAGCCTTCCCCTCCGGGACGACTCACAGGAGGCTTCCCACGGGGACGGGGTAAGCGGGGACGGGGCGAGCGAGGATCTCGGGACCAGGGACGACGGACCGGAGCGGGGAAGCTCCGGCGGCGGCCAGGTTATCCACATATAGGGATTTCTTGTGGTGGCCGCTGCGGCCGGGTTCGTAGGCTCGACCCAGCGGGTCGGAAAACCGGCCCTCCGCCGGTCACTCCAGTGCCGGTCCACCGCGCGTCGAGAGGCCACAGCCATGAGCATCATTTCCGTCGATACCGAACTCCTCCAGGTGAAGTCAGCCAACGTCAGGGCCACCGTTGACCGCATCGGCGCCGACGTGCAGGCGATGAAGCACGGCCTGGACGAACTCCAAACCACGTGGCGGGGTTCTGCCGCCACGAACTTCCAGGCACTCATCACGGAGTGGACGCTGACGCAGGGGAAGGTGGAAGCCTCCCTGGCCTCCATCAACCTCGCCCTGCAGTCCGCGGCCACCACGTACGCGCAGGCGGAGCAAGGCAACGCCCAGCGGTTCAGCTGAGGGGTCCGTCAGGCCTCCGGAGTGCCCTGGTGGAAGCGGAGGCGCCACTGTCCGCCGTGGAGGACCCAGACGGAGCTCCGCAGGGCCGCACCGTCACGTGAGCGGCTGCGGTACGTCAGCAGGATGGTGTCGGCGCCGATCCGGTCGGCCGAGATCAGCTCCAGCTCCATCGGACCGCCGGGGCTTTCCTCCAGCGACATCATCATGGCGTCCCGGGTCCAGATCCTTCCGGAGCTGCCGATCTCCATGAACTCCGGATGCAGGAGCACTCCTGTCCGGCCGATATCGCTGCGGACATCCGGGCGGAGGAGCTCGCGTTCCAGCGCCTCGACGGTTTCTTCGGGGCTCGGGCCGCGGCCCGGCGCCACCGGGAAGGCATCCGCGTCGAGTTCGCTGAAAAGGTCCGGCTCCGGTTCACTAAAGCGATCCTGTTCCGGTTCGCTGAAGAGGCCGGGTTCTTCGGTTTGGTAAGGGCCCGTGCCGCCCTCCTTCCGGACGTCGGCGACGGCGGAACCCGGGCGGGATGCCACAGCTACGGAGCCCGGGCCGGCAGCCGATGCGACGGAACCCTGTGCGCTGACATCTGCTGCGCCGACATCCGGTGCGCCAAGCGCTGCCGCTCCGTGGAAACCCGGCCCGGACCGGGCCGCGATCCCCTGCTGGTAGGCCAAAGCAACGGCCCGGGCCCGCTCGTCGGCTGCCTCGTTGAGGTCGTGACCGGCGTGGCCCCTGACCCATTCGAATCGGTACTTGCGCCCCACCAGTTCCCTGTCGATGTCCTTGAGGAGATCCACGTTCAGCACCGGCTTGCCGTCGGCCTTGCGCCAGCCCTTGCGCTTCCAGCCCGGCATCCATTTGGTGATGCAGTTAATGACGTACTGGCTGTCGCAGAGGATGTGCAAGTCCTCCTGTGGGACGTGTGCCGTGGCGCGGAACAGGTCCAGCACAGCCATGAGCTCACCCTGGTTGTTCGTTCCGTGCGGCCACCCTCCGGCACGCCAGCAATCGTTGTTCACATACCAGGCCCATCCGGCCGGACCGGGATTTCCTAAGGCCGAACCGTCGGCCGCTGCTGTAATCGTCACGAATCCATCCTGCCAGACCCTGCCGACACTGAAACTCACTCATGAAACCAGTGGAGCGCCGGACGTGTGGAGCAGCCACGCCAGGCCGTAAGACATGCCGGGCCGTTAAAAACCAGCAGCGACCCCACCCGAAGGTGGGGCCGCTGCTGCTCTTACGCGTTGAGAGACAAGGAGGCCCGGGGGTTAGAAACCGCCCATGCCGCCCATCTCGTCGCCGCCGGCCATGGCCGGAGCGTTCTTCTCCGGCTTGTCAGCGACTACTGCCTCGGTGGTGAGGAACAGTCCGGCAATGGAAGCCGCGTTCTGCAGGGCAGAGCGGGTTACCTTGACCGGGTCGTTGATGCCGGCAGCCAGCAGGTCGACGTACTCGCCGGTTGCGGCGTTCAGGCCGTGGCCTGCAGGCAGGCCGCGGACCTTGTCGACCACAACGCCGGGCTCGAGGCCCGCGTTGAAGGCGATCTGCTTCAGCGGAGCGTCGATGGCAACGCGGACGATGTTCGCACCGGTTGCTTCGTCGCCGGACAGGTTCAGGTTGGCGAATGCCTTGAGGCCAGCCTGGATGAGGGCAACGCCACCACCGGCGACGATGCCTTCCTCAACGGCAGCCTTCGCGTTGCGGACTGCGTCCTCGATGCGGTGCTTGCGTTCCTTGAGCTCAACTTCCGTAGCGGCACCGGCCTTGATGACTGCCACGCCGCCGGCCAGCTTGGCCAGGCGCTCCTGCAGCTTCTCGCGGTCGTAGTCGGAGTCGGAGTTTTCGATCTCGGCGCGGATCTGGGAAACGCGGCCGGCGATCTGGTCGGCGTCGCCGGCACCTTCGACGATGGTGGTCTCGTCCTTGGTGACGACCACCTTGCGGGCGCGGCCCAGGAGTTCGAGGCCAGCGGTCTCGAGCTTCAGGCCAACTTCCTCGGCGATGACCTGGCCACCGGTGAGGATGGCGATGTCGGCGAGCTGGGCCTTGCGGCGGTCACCGAAGCCCGGAGCCTTGACGGCGACGGACTTGAAGGTGCCGCGGATCTTGTTGACGATCAGGGTGGCCAGGGCCTCGCCCTCGATGTCTTCGGCAATGATCAGCAGCGGCTTGTTGGACTGCATGACCTTTTCGAGGACAGCAACCAGTTCCTTGACGTTGGAGATCTTGGAGTTGACGATCAGGATGTACGGGTCCTCGAGGACCGTTTCCTGGCGCTCCGTATCCGTGACGAAGTATGCGGAGATGTAGCCCTTGTCGAAGCGCATGCCTTCGGTGAGTTCCAGCTCCAGGCCGAAGGTGTTGGACTCCTCGACGGTGATGACACCTTCCTTGCCGACCTTGTCCAGGGCTTCGGCAATGAGCGCGCCGATTTCGTCGTCACCGGCGGAGATGGACGCCGTGGCGGCGATCTCTTCCTTGGTTTCGATTTCCTTGGCGTTGTCCAGCAGTTCGCGGGTTACCGCTTCAACTGCCTTCTCGATGCCGCGCTTGAGGGACAGCGGGTCGGCGCCGGCCGCAACGTTGCGCAGGCCTTCCTTGACGAGGGCCTGCGCCAGCACGGTAGCCGTGGTGGTGCCGTCGCCAGCGACGTCATCCGTCTTCTTGGCAACTTCCTTGACCAGCTCGGCGCCGATCTTCTCGTAAGGATCGTCCAGTTCGATCTCCTTGGCGATGGAAACACCATCGTTGGTGATCGTGGGGGCGCCCCACTTCTTTTCGAGGACGACGTTGCGTCCACGCGGGCCGAGGGTGACCTTGACGGCGTCGGCGAGGGTGTTCAGGCCCCGCTCAAGACCGCGGCGTGCCTCTTCATCAAATGCAATGATCTTGGCCATAACGGCAGTAGTCCTTTCGGGACAGTCGTTAAGAATGAACCTCGCTGCGGTGCCCGCGACGGACGATCGTTCCTGCAGGCCTCTGTACGCCGGCAGTCCGGATCTCACCCCAACCAGGTATTTCTTCGCTCCCTCACACGTCCGCCAATCGCGCTGCCGGCCTGGGCCGGGCGAGGCATTAGCAGTCGATGCTCAGGAGTGCTAATCAATAATTAGCACTCCCCCGGGGAGAGTGCAAGCAGTGGCCGTGAAAACCGGGACGAATCCGAGGCCGCTTCGCTCCCAGCGATCAGCCCGCTGCCCGGCTGGCTGTTTCGCTCCCGGTGAGTTTCGCCCTGTTGTCCGCACCGAAGGTGAACACCATGTAGTTGGCCACCGTCACGTCGCCGTTCGCGTCGAAGCGGACTGGGCCCGACTCGCCGTCATAATCCACAGCAGTTCCGGCCCGGACGGCGGCAAGGCACTCCTTGTACGTCCGGCAAACAGCTGGCTTGCCTGCAGGGTGGGAGCCAGCGCCGGCGGATCCGCCAGAGACGGCTATCAGCTTCGCGGCAACGGAGGCGCCGGCGTCGTCGTCCGCCGCGGCAGCCGCCAGTGCTGCCAGGTTGACCGCATCGTAGGTCTCCGCGGCGAACGTCATGTCCTTGAGGTTCTTGTCCACGGCCACGAGCTCACCCTGCAGATGGGCCGAGGGGAACCGGCCGGGGACGATTCCGCGGGCGCCGTCCAGCGCGCGGGAGGCGAGGTCGGAGCCGTACTGCCTGAAGGCTCCGTCTGCCAGGATCAGCTGCTTCCCCGACAGTCCCGCATTGTGGAGTTCTGCGATGGCACCCTGTGCGCCGCCGCGGGCAATGAGGACGACGGCGTCCGGTGACGCGCCCGCGGCCGTGGCCGCCGCTTTCTGCGCCTCGCCCGGTTTGAAGGCCGCCACGGTCACGGGCTCCAATCCGGCACCCTTCGCGGAGGCGGAGACCGCCGCCGACACTTCCGTGCCATAGGCGCCCTCCTCGTGGACGACGGCCAGGCTCTTTGCGCCGCCGTCCTTGGCCAGCTTCACCAGCACGGCGGCCTGGGCGGCGTCGGCCGCCGCGGTGCGGAAGTAGTATCCGCCGCTCCTGTACTCGCTCAGCTCCCCTGCCGTGTTGGCCGGCGAGATGAGCGCGACTTTGGCCTTGGACAGCACATCGATGACGGCGGGAGCGCGGCTGGAATCGGTGGGTCCGATCACCACGTCGGCTTTGGCATCCACGAGTTCACGCGCCTGAGCGCCGGCGTCACCGCCGGGCTTCTCCGGCAACAGCTCCACGGGCCTGCCCTTGTGGCCGCCGGCCGCGTTGATCTCCTGCACAGCCAGTTTGGCGGCTGCCAGCTGGGCACTGTTCAGGAACGCCTGCGTTCCGGTGCTGTCCAGGATCAGGCCGATCCGGAAGGTGCCGTCGCCGCTGGCCTCCACGGACGCAGTCCGTGCGTTTTCGCCTGAGCCGGAGCATGCGCCCAGCGCCAGGACGGCGGCAGCACCCCAGGCAGCGGCGCGGGCAGCTCTCATGGTTCCGGTCCGCCGTCGGGCGGTCACCGTGGCAGGTCCCCGGGCGGCGCGGTCAGCCACTAGGCGGGCCGGACGTTTTCGGCTTGCGGGCCCTTTTCGCCTTCGCCGACCTCGAGCTCCACGCGCTGGCCCTCGTCGAGGGCCCGGTAGCCGTCCACCTGGATGGCGGACCAGTGCACAAAGACGTCGTCGCCCGTGCCGTCGACGGTGATGAAGCCGTAGCCCTTTTCAGCGTTGAACCATTTCACGGTTCCCAATGCCATGATCTCCACACTTTCAGATTGCTTCCGTAAGGCCCACCTCAGTGTGTGCCGTGAATTACGCGCCGAAGACTCGAAATCACTCTATCCACTGCGCCCCGGCGGGAGGCAGGCTGACAGCCGGGCCCGGACTCAATAGTTATTCAGGCGTAACCCAAAAGGTCACTGGAATCCGGGGCCCAGCACCACGGCAACGGATGTCTCAAATCCTGGGCTCTCCACGAGCGTGGCGATGTTCAGCAGCTCCCCGAGGGCCTCTGCGCTGGCCCTGCGCTCGGCACCCGAGTAGAAGATGACGGACGCCTGCTGGGGCGCGCCCTGCCAGTTCGCAACCTGGCCCAGAGTCCAGCCGTCCGCCTCGAGGGTGGCGCCGACGCGGCCGGCCAGCCCGGAAGTCTGCGTGCCGTTGTAGACCGAAACAGGAAGGGACTTGTCCGCGGCCGAGGCGAGCGCTTCGACGGAGGACGGAGAGGACGCCGGGTCTGATGGAGAGGCGGCAGCCGACGGCGCGTCGGCACTCGGTGTGCCGGACGGCGCAGCTGCCTCGGAGGGCGTTGGGGAGGGGTCCGCTGACGGCGAGACAGCGGCGTCTTGGGCTGAGGACGGGCCGGCAGCGGCGTCGAAGCCGAGCTGCGGAAGGAAGGCAAATGCTGCCACACCAACGGCGAGAGCGCCGCTTCCCACAGTCAGCACGGGCCAAAGACGGGGGCGCCTGGGTGCCGGTACGGAGCGGTGTACGCCCTGCCGGGAAGTGACCTCTGGGACCCTGTCGAATTCGTCTCGGGCATAGTTGGTCATGGTAAAAGTGACGTCCTTGTTGGTCTTCTGCCGGCAGTTCGGCACTGGCGATTACGCGTCAGACCCCAAGCGGCGCGCGGTGCGGGCCCTCTGACGTGACGTACGTAGTCTACGCAATCTCTTCACCAACATGGGATCGTGGGCCAGCGCATGCTCGGTATCAATGAGCGCATTCAGGATCTGGTAGTAATGCGTGGCCGACAGGTCGAACAGCTCCCGGATGGCCTGTTCCTTCGCGCCGGCATACTTCCACCACTGCCGCTCCAGCGCCAGGATCTGCTGCTCACGCTCGCTCAGCGGCGAATCCCTCAGCTGGAAGTCATCCAGCAGGGATCCGCGCCGCGGCACGGCGTCGGCCTCCCCACCGGACTGCTCTGCGAGATGGTCCTGCAACGGCTCAGCCACTGCGCACTCCTTCGCTGATTCCGGTAAAAACTCCAGCCTCCATGTTACGGAGGAATAACAGCGTTGTCATTTACGCCGCGTTACGCCATGCCGCTGCCGCTGCGAGAATGGTCAGTGTGACTGAACAACCTGAACCCTTGTTCGACCTGCTGCCGCCCGAGGACGCGGGCCCTGGCTTCGCCGAGATGGCAGGGATGCCGCTGGCGGAGCTGGTGGCCGCTGACTGGGCCGCGGCGTTGGCCGGGGTGGAGGGCGAGCTGAGGTCTGCGCTTTCCTTCCTGGCAGGGGAAGTAGCGGCGGGTCACCGGGTGCTGCCCTCGCCGTCGAACGTTCTGAGGGCGTTCCGGCAGCCCCTGGCGGAGGTGCGGGTGCTGATCGTCGGCCAGGATCCGTACCCGACTCCGGGCCACGCGGTGGGTCTGGCCTTTTCGGTTGACAGCAGGACGCGGCCCATCCCCCGCAGCCTCGCGAACATCTACAAGGAACTGGAATCGGATCTGGGGTACCCGGCCAGGGTTCACGGCGACCTCGGTGCCTGGGCGGACCAGGGCGTGCTCCTGCTCAACAGGGTCCTGAGCGTCCGCGAGGGTGCTGCCGGCTCGCACCGCGGCAAAGGCTGGGAGACCATCACGACGGCGGCGGTTTCCGCCGTCGCTGCCCGCCGGGCGCCCGATGGACGCCGGCTCCCGCTCGTGGCGGTCCTGTGGGGAAAGGACGCCGAGGGGATGCGCCCGCTGCTGGGCGAGACCCCGGTGGTGGCCAGCGTCCACCCCAGCCCGCTGTCCGCCTCCCGGGGTTTCTTTGGTTCGCGTCCGTTCAGCCGCGCCAACGCCCTGTTGGAAGAGCAAGGCGCCGGCGCGGTCGACTGGGAACTTCCGGCAATGGCACCGGCAGCGGGGGCTACTGGCAGGCCAACGGCTGGCCGCTAAGCGTCTGCCCCGCGATGCGCATGTGGCGCGACGCGGCGTAGCCGCTCTTCACAGCCCATTGGTTGGCCGCGGAACCCCGGAAGGTGTACTGCACATTGGTCCCCGTGCAGTTGATCGGCAGAACCCGCCCGTTGGGTATCCATTCGCCGTTGTCCGCGAGGCAATTCACCTGGTTGTCCGCCCCGCCGCCCTGGTAGCTCGTCCAGGCACAGAGGCCGCCGAACTCGCCGTTGACCGTGAAACTGATGTTTTGATACGTCCGTCCCCCCGCCCGCAGGACATCGCTGCGGTTGCCGTCGGTATCAACGGTGGTGATGTAAACCTCTACGTTCTGGTCAGGCTGGTCGCCCGCGAAAATTTCGCCGCCGCCCGCGGGCAGCACGCCTGAGGGACCCGTTCTGCCGTCGTCGGGATACCGGCTGGTCCACTCGAACCTCGCTATCGGCCGGCCGTTGGGAGCCGGAGGCGCCACAGTAGTCCGTACCTGCGTGTTCCCGTGGTGGAACCCGTCGGTGATTGCCTGGAAGGGCTTCCCGAAGGGAGCCACCGGATTGGCGTCAGTGAACGGACCCGGGTAGGACTGGCCGTCCACGACGTTGGTTGCGCGCACACCAACGGTGTACGTGCCGTTGTTCGCCAGTCCCGGTATGACCCTGCTGGCAGGCACGGCGGCGACCGGGCCACCGTTCACCCGGTACTCATAAACGGTTTCTCCCGCAGCGGCGCCGCCCGTGGCGGCAGGCGCGGTGAATGACAGCTGGGCACTGTTGTCACGCGGTTCCGCGCGGAGCCCGTTGACGGGCCCCGGAGCCCCCACCGCACGCCGCGGATCCGACGGCGCGCTGGCGCCCGAATATCCGGCCTTGTTCCGTGCGGCCACAGTAAACGTGTAGCCGGCGTCGGAATTGCCCACGGTGAAGACGGCGCTGGTGCGTCCACCGCCAACCACCTGCGAGGTGTTCGGCGAGCCGGGATGGGACGACACCACCGTGTACTCGGACACGGCGTCACCGTTGCCTTCCGGAGCGGCCCAGTTGACCTGGATGACCGAATTGCTGGCGCCTGACGTCGCGAGCGTGCTGCTCGGCTTGCCGGGAACGGCGGGCACGCCCGCCGGGATCTCGGCGGCCGAGAAGGGGCTCCACTCCGACGGCGTGGGGGCCTTGTTCTTCGCCCGGACCTGGACGCGGTACGACGTGCCGTTCGCCAGGCCGGTCCACGTATAGCTCAGGCCCGGACCGGCCGACCTCACGGCCGCGCCGGCCGGCGGGGCCGGTGAGATCTGCAGCTCGTAGCCGCTGACCGCCGACCCCGTGGTCCTGGCTGCCGGCCAGCTGACGTTGAGCTGTTTGTCCCCGAACCGCAGCGCCGGCGCCTGTGGCGCCTCGGGCCGCTGATCCGGCCGCGCCGGTGCGGAGGGGGCAGAGGCTTCGGATTCGCCGATGCCGTTCACCGCGACCACGCTGAAGGTGTATTCGACGTCGTTCGTCAGCGACCCGATGGTGCACGTGTTGGCGGGGCACAGCTTCGAAACGCCGCCGGTACCGGTAACCCTGTAGCCCGTGATGGCTGATCCGTTGGCAGCAGGCGGCGTCCATGTCAGCACCACGGTGCTGTCACGCACCTCGCTGGCCACGGGAGTTCCCGGTCTGTCCGGCTTCGCCTTGACCGTCAGCCGGATGTGGCCCTCAACCTGGCGGCGCGGGTCCGCCGTTTTGTCCTGAACCCGGTATCTCACCACCATGGTTCCCACAAACGAATCCGCCGGACGGACGTCCACCGCGTCGCCTGACACGGTGGCGCTGCCGGTGCCCGTCTCCACGACGGCGCCGACAAGTTTCAGAGGGGCATCAGGGAACGGGTTGACGTCGTTGGCCAGCACGCGGACCGGCCGCGCTTCGCCGGCCCCGGCCTCGGCCACCTCGTCGTCGTTGGCCACCGGCAGCGGACGAAGCGACGGCGTCAGCTCGACCTGGACTGCCGCCTGGGCAGAAAGCCCGCGCGGATCCGTCAGTGTCAGCGGCACTGCACCTGCCGGCTCCGGGGCATCGGCGTCGGCTTTGATGCGCAGCGACATTCCCTGCACGCTGGCACTGATTCCCTTGGGAAGTTGTCCACCCACTGCGACCTTAAGTTTGCCGCTGTCCGCGGGATCCGGATCCGACACCAGTGGCTCCAGCTCCACCACGGTCTCTTCACCCTTGACGACGGCGGCACGGGTGGAGGACATGACGGGCGGGTGGTTGCGGCTCGGATCGGGCAGCACGTTGATGCTGATCGTCAGCACCGAGGTCAGCGTGTCGGGCGCCTCAACAGGGCCATCGGCCACCTCGAACGTCAGTGACGCCGGTCCGGCATAGTCGTCGGCGGACGTGAAAACCAGGGACGTTGCGTCCTTGACCAGCGGCTTTCCGTTGGCGGCCACCGCTGAAACGCGGGAGTCCACGGTGATCCGGGGGCTGCGGCCCTGCCGTACCACGACCGCGTCGTCCAGGTCGACTGACAGTTCCGTGCCGCTCACCACCTCCAGGGGTGCAGGGCTCTTCAGTGCAGGACGCTGTTCGGATGTGCCGGGCACGTGAATGAATGCCGTGGAGGCGAGCCCGTCCAGGTCCGTGACCGTGTAGGGGATGATCCGCGGTTGGGGCAGCAGCGTGATGTTGACTCGGCCGTCACCGCGCACGGCGGCGTCGGCGGTTCCGGTGGCCAGGGCGACTCTAAGGTCGGAGGTCACACCGTCCGGATCCACGTCGTTTTTAAGGACGGGAACATCAACCGCGGACTTCCCCAGCGTTTCGGCGAAGGACACCCGGTCGTCCCGGGAAACCGGGGCTTTCCTCGGTGCGGCGGGAGTGACGTCAACCTTGACGGTGCCTGTGGCCTGGCCGCCCCGTCCGTCGGAAATCCTGTAGCGGATCACGACGACGCCCGTGGCGGCGGGAGCCGTGAACCGCACCTTTCCGTCTTCGACGGACGCCTCGAGGGCCGGGTCGGCGACAACTCCGCCCCGGATGAGGGCCAGCGCGTCGCCGTCGGGATCGGCATCGTTGTGCAGCACGTCGACGGCGACATTCCTGGCAGGCTGGACGGCCACTGCGTCATCGGCTGCCACAGGCTGTTGGTTGGCGCCGCCGGCGGCACCGATGCCCACCGCAACGGTGGCTGTGCTGCGGACCCCGAAAGTGTCCTCCACGACGTAGCTGAACGCGTCCTGGCCCGATGCCTTCGCAGATGCCGTGTAGTCCAGGTACGTAGCCCCGACGGTGACGGTTCCGGAAGCGGGCGCCTTGTCCAGACCCACGAGGGCCACGGAGTCGCCGTCCGGGTCTATTCCTTCCAGCGGAACCTGAATCCGGGTGGTCCGGCCAGCGATCGTGCGGGCGGTCAGGTTTTTTGGTTCCGGCCGGGAATTCTGGTCGGCGTCGCTGGCTTTGATCCGGATGGTGACCTGGGCGGAGGCCTCCTGTCCGTCCGGGTCCTGCACGACGTAGATGGCGTGCACGGTTTTCGCGGTCGGCCCGGCTTTGAACCGCAGGACGTCCCCAGAAATGCCCAGCATCCCGTCCGCTGCGTCAACCGTTTGCGCAAGCTGCGGCTTCAGCGTCAGCGCCGCCCCGTCCGGGTGGCTGTCGTTGGCCAGCACGTTGACCGTCGCCACGTCATTGGCGCGCACGGTGATCTCATCCGGGACGGCACGGGGCGGCCGCAGCCTGGCCGGGGCGGGCACGGGCTGCACCGTCACCTCGCCCACAGCGCTCTGTTGCCCGTTGGAGACCGTGTACGTAACAACGGCAGGTGCCGTCAACCCGCGCGCATCGGTGATCTTCAGGACGCTGTGATCGAGGACGGCAACAGACATGGGCGACCCGTATGGAACGTTTACCGATTGGATCACCAGCACGCCGCCGGCCGGATCGACGTCGTTTGCCAATACATCCACGAGGGTCTGGCCGCCGTGCGGAAGCCGTGCGACATCCCTGACGGCTACCGGGGCGCCGGACCCGCCGTTGGTCACATCGATCCTGACGAGGCCAAGCTGGCTCGCCGGTCCGTTGGTCACCTGATAGGTGACGTAATAGGTGCCCGCGGAGGCTGCGTTGAACACGAAGGTCCCGGCGTCGTAGCGGGGCGACACCTTCGCAGCGGGCGGCCCTTCGATCCGTGCCAGCCTCAGCGTGGCGCCGGTGGGGTCGAAGTCGTTCTCGAGGGGCGATACGACGGCGTCCTGGCCGGCGACGGCGCTGATATGGTCCGGGTTTGCCACGGGCGGCAGGGTTCCGCGCGCCCGGACCTCCACGATGACTTTGCCCTCGCTTTCGGCGCGGCCATCGGATACCCGCAGGGTGACCTGCTTGCGGCCGAGGGTGGTTCCCACGTCCTGGAACTGCATCAGTCCGTCAGGCCGCACCTGGACCTGGTCAGCGGCGTTGTCCGCCGTTGCCGCCTTCAGGAAGAGGTCATCGCCGTCCGGGTCATTCCAGTCCGTGAGCACATTTTGGCTGATGGCCTTTCCCTGTTCGAGCAGGATGACGGTGCTGCGCTTTTGCGTTGGCGGGCCGTTCTCGGAGTCCTTCCGCACAGCGAGCGTGACCTTGGCCTGGGCGGTCTTACCCCGTCCGTCGTCCACTTGGTAGGCGAATTCGGACGTCCCGGCCGTCCCTTCCGGGACGGCAATCTGCAGGGCGGAACCGTTGTAGATGGGCTGTGCAGTGGCGTTGCCAGGCCCTGAGCCCAGGACCTTCACGGTCAGCAGGTCGCCGTCTGGGTCGGAATCGTTGTCCAGCGGGGTCAGCAGAGTGGTTTTGCCCGGCCGGACGCCGAAGACGTCGTCCTGGGCGTTGGGCGCCCGGTTGGGTTTGGTGCGGTCCGGAAGCTGGTGCAGCGGGTTCTGGTCGGCGGCGTCTTCCTTCTCCTCCTCGGAGCGGTTCGGTGGGGCCTGCAGGTCCTGCCAGTTGTTGACGAGCTGCATCGTCTGCTGGACGAGCCAGACGTTGCCGCCGCTGGTGTCGTTGAGCACGACTACGCTGCGGTTGACCCTGAAGACAAGGTCCGATTCATGCGTGGCCCCGGGAACGTCGGCCAGTTTGTCTCCGCCGTCGTGGGCGCAGCTGCGCAGGTAGACGTTGCTCTTGTTCCAGGCGGCGTGCACGCAGCCATCGAGCTGCACGGGGCGGACGGGCTTTCCGTTCTTGCCCGCCGGCTTTGCCGACGCCTCTCCGCCGTCCAGCGGCTGCTCGATCAGGCTGCTCTGCGTTGCCACCGCCACGAAACTGCTCGCGGGCCCTGCCTGCTGCAGGCTCGCCCCCTTGCCGTCCGGAATTTCGACGGTCCTGCCGCCCGGCAGATAGAGCCTCCCGGAGTCACTGTCGAGGAGCACGGCCTCGGTCCCCACGGTGGTGAGCTGAAGATTCCTGGCAGCCGAAAAATCGGCGTACGACGCGGTTGCCCTGTCTCCGGCTGTTCCGGCGGGTTCCACGGTGATCCGGCTGACCTCCCGGGCCGAGGGATCGGCGATGTAGGCAGCGCCGTCACCGCCGATGACGGCCTGCAGGTCAGGCGCCCCGGAAATCACCGGCTCAGAGGTTTTCCTGTCGAAGCCTCCCACACTCTCGGTCGAGGCGAGCCAGGCTTCGCCGGTTCCGGGGTCCGTGAAAACGAAGGCTCCCTTTCCTGCCGACGCGGTGACGCCGTCGGGAAGCCTGACCGGTTCCCCCAGACGCATCGCCGCGGGGTCCACGGGGGTCAGCGAGCTGCCTTCGTCCACAAAAACCTCGCCGGCATGCTGGAGGATGTCAAAACCTGCCCCCGGCGGCGTTACGCCTCCATCCAAAGTCTTTGACGGGTAGTTGAGCCTGGCCGTCATTCCCACGCTTTTGTTCGTTACCCAGACGCCGCCGTCGTTGAGGTCCACCTCGGCCGATTTGACCCCTGGATACAGGATTGCTGCTGCCGCCACGATTGCCGTGACGGCTGACAGACCTGTGGCCTGGAGCAGCTTCCCGCGTTTGGCGAAAAGCTTGGCTGGCTTTGGCATGACAGTCCCCCGGTAAGAGCAAATGAAGTCCCGTCAATTAGACCAACACCTGTAGTAATCTAACGAACCGGCAAGGCAGCCGGGGCTGCAGGCGCCGAACTTAGCCTAGGCTTGCCTTTCATGACTACTACTGTTCCCGCAGCCACCTCCGCGACGCGCAAGTCCCGTCCCCAGGTCAACCTGGCCGTGCTGCGCCGGGAACAGCTTTCGGCGCACATGGTTCGGATTGTCGCCGGGGGCGAGGGGTTCGCGGACTACGTCAACAACGATTTCGTGGACAGGTACGTCAAGATCGCGTTTCCGCAGCCTGGCGTCGCCTACCCCGAGCCCCTCGACCTGTGGACGGTCCGCGAAACGCTGCCGCGGGAGCAGTGGCCGTTCACGCGGACCTACACGGTCCGCTGGGTGGACGTGGCCGCGCGTGAACTTGCCATCGACTTTGTCATCCACGGGGACGAGGGCCTGGCGGCTCCCTGGGCCGCGTCCGCCCAGCCCGGCGACAGCCTGACCTTCACCGGCCCCGGAGGAGGCTACAACCCCGATCCCTCGGCGGACTGGATTCTGCTGGCCGGCGACGAGGCGGCGATCCCAGCGATCGCAGCTGTGCTCGAGTCGCTGCCCGCGGACGCCCGGGGGCTGGCGTTCCTCGAGGTGGACGGCGACGCCGATATCCAACCTATTGCCGCCCCCGCCGGCATCGGTATGGTCTGGCTCCAGCGCAGGGGCGTTGCGGCAGGCGACAGCGATCTGCTGGTCAACGCTCTGCGGGAGACACCGTGGCCGGAGGGCAGGGTGGACGTCTTTGCGCACGGCGAACGGGGCTACATGAAGGGCCTGCGCGAAGTGCTCTTCCGCGAGCGCGGCCTGGACCGCAACCAGGTATCACTCTCGGGCTACTGGGCCAAAGGCCGGGTGGAGGACGACTTCCAGGCCGAGAAGAAGCTGCCGATAGGCAAGATCTAGCCGAGCAAAATCTAACCAGGCAAGATCTGGCCGGCAGGATCCAGCCAACAAAAGCTGGCCCTGGCCCCCTACCGGCGCCGCGCCCGCCGTCGTTCGTTGCTCGCCAGGCCCTTGGTGAAGGGCCGCGCCAGCGTGTCACCGAGCACAATCCCGCCGGCCACGCCAAACACGATGGCCCCTGCGCTGAGCATCCCGCCGGCACCCAGCAGGATCTCGGACTCCTCGATGGTCAGGACGTACATGGACCGGAAAATGGTGAGCCCGGGCAGGAGAATCAGGCCGGCAGGCACGGCGACCACCAGCTGAGGGGCACCCATCTTCAGCGCCACTATTCGGGCGAGCAGGCCGATCACGATGGCGGCAAGCGCCGGTGAAAAGCGCGTGCCGATGTCGAGGGCTTCGGCGCTGATGAGCACCAGGTGCCCGATCACGCCGACACCCGCCGTCGGGAGCAGCAGCTTCCAGTTCGTCTGTTCCGTGACGCCGATGGCGACGACGGCAATGGCCACCATGATGACTTGTGCCCACAGGGGATACGCGGGCGGGAACGTCTCCGTGACGTCGATGGGTTCCATGCCGATCCTGTCCCCCACCACGAACGCGACCGCGATCCCTGCAACGAGCGCCCCGAACGTCAGCAGCGTGGACAGGAACCTGCCTGCAGCCGTCACGGGGAAGCCATTGATGGCGTCTTGCACGGAGGACACGAGCCGGCCCGTGGGAAGAAGCAGCAGGATGCCGCCCACCACCACAATGGCCGGGGCAATCTGGACACCCACGGGGCTGCCGAACCTCCACAGGAGCAGCGCGATGATCGTCACGACGAAGGAGCAGGCCGCTGTTATGAAGAAGTCAGGCGTCCGCCAGCGGCCCAGCTTCCGGGCCAGCAGGCTGATCAGGAGGTTGGAGGCGAATGCGACCGCCGACGCCCCCAGGCCGCCGCCGATCACGCCAACGAACATCGCCGAGAAGACAGCGAAGGCCACCGTGACCATCCAGCGCGGGAAAGGCTTGGGGCTGCGGACGATCTCGTCCAGGCGCCGGGCCGCCTCGTCCCTGCCGACGCCGCCCGCCACGATGTCGGTCACGAGCTGGTGGACTTTTGCCAGGCCTGCGTAGTTGTTGGTCCAGGAACGCACCACTCGAAGCAGCGAAATGGGCGTCTGGTCCTGGGGTGCGTAATTGATGTTCACCGACTGGTTGGTGATGTCCACCTCGATGTTGCTCAGGCCGAGCGCCGCAGTGACAGCGATGATACTGGTTTCCACCTCGAGCGCGCCGGCGCCGTAGCGGAACATCGATTCGGCCAGCCGCAGGGCGAAGTCCATGGTCTTCCGCGCAGACGTGTCCACGCCGGGCACCTGGATCATGGGGTTGGCGTAGGGGCTCCCGGTGAGCCGGTCCACGATACTCAGCGGCGCCGTCGGCGGGTTGTCGGCCTGCACAAGGCGGCGCAGCATGCGCTTTGCGGCGGCGTTCTGGCGCAGCTGCGAAGCGGTCAGCGGCTGCGTCTTGGGCAGGCCGTCACTGATGGGGCGCTCAGCTTCCCCGGGTTTCTTCTCCATTCCGGCCTCCCTCCGTACGTTGCCTGTGGTCTGCCGTGACGGCGGTTCTGTCCGTTGCGGCAGCTTTAGTAGAACTGCTTTCCCGTGCGGCGTGTGTATACCTGCCGCGCCACCCGTTCGCCGGCGGCCATCCAGGCCTTGTATTTCAGCGGGCTGATGACCTGGTCGTAGCAGCCCACGAAGTCGGTGACGGTCTTGCTGAAGCTTGTTTTGAAGAGGCCCAGCCCGTGGAACGGGTTGGACGTGTCCTTCAGTTGGTCGCTGGGCGGAGTGCCGCAGAAGTCGTATTCCGTGCAGCCAAGTTCCTTGACCTGGTTGATGGCCGTCCACTGGACGAGGTGCGAGTCGCCGTACTGGCTGCGTTTCTGCAGGGACCCTCCGTCCTTGTAGGTGCCCTTGCGGCCGTAGTTGATCACGAAGGCCCCCACTGAGGGAACGTCGTTCTCGTACACGAACAGAAGCCGTCCTTGGCCGCGCTTGATGAAGTTGGTCCAGAACTGGCGGTAGTACTCGTACTCCCGGACCCGGACCTGCGACTTCGCCTCCACCGTGGTGGTCATGAGCCCGTACATGGCACGGAAATTCTCTTCGCTCGGTTCCACATTATGCACCTCGACGCCTTCGCGGATGGCACGGCGGACCGCGTTCCGGCCCCGCGAGTGCAGGTTGCGGAGCAGCTGGTTCTCGTCCGGAGAAATGTCCAGAAGCGCGGTGGAGTCGTTGGGCTGAAGGTTGTGGGTCTTCACCAGCCCGGCCCCCTCAATGACCTTCCGGGCGTGGTCGCTGAGCACGATGTCCGGTTCGATCTTGATCGCGAAGACGCCCAGCCGCGCCTTCTTGACGAAGTCCGCGTTGGCTTTGGCGATGCCGGGAATGTCTTCGACGTCGGCTACATCCGGCCCCTTGATCATGTACCAAAGCTTGCCCAGCACGGGAAAGCTCTTCTCCAGCACGAGGTTGTAGCTGAGGTAGTCGGCCGTTTCGTAGACCAGATGGAGGGGTTTCCAGCCGAAGTGCTGTTTGACGTCAGCGAACGCCTCTGACTGAAGGAGGTTTCCGCCGTTCGGATTCGCGGTGACGTGGGAATCCCAGTTGGCGACCTCCTCGGAGGTGGCAAAGCGGGCAGTGAATTCTCGCAAGTGTGCCGTGTCCAATCTTCGCGTACGTGTCTGCAGCCGGTGCCCGTTGAGGCAGCCTCAAGTCTATCCGCCCTGCACGCGCCCCCGCCGAATGCCCGCCCGTGTGGAGAGGCAGCCGTTCAGCACTCCACCACGTTGACGGCGAGCCCGCCCATGGCCGTTTCCTTGTACTTCGAGCTCATGTCCCTGCCGGTCTCCCGCATGGTGACGATCACCTCGTCGAGGGAAACCCGGTGCAAGCCGTCCCCCCACAGCGCCATCTTCGCGGCGTTGATGGCCTTCGCGGCGGCGATCGCGTTGCGTTCGATGCAGGGCACCTGGACCAGCCCGCCGATGGGGTCGCAGGTCAGGCCAAGATTATGCTCCATGGCGATCTCGGCGGCGTTCTCCACCTGGGACGGCGTGCCGCCCATCACCTCGGCCAGGCCGGCGGCAGCCATGGACGACGCCGAGCCCACCTCGCCCTGGCAGCCCACCTCTGCTCCGGAGATGGACGCCTGTTCCTTGTACAGGACACCAATCGCGCCGGCGGTCAGCAGGAACTTCACCACGACGTCGTCCCGGTCCTTCTGGCTCGCGGTGTCCATGCCGGGGGCGAAGTGCAGGGCGTAGTACAGCACCGCAGGGATGATGCCGGCGGCGCCGTTGGTGGGGGCAGTCACGACGCGCCCGCCGGAGGCGTTCTCCTCATTGACGGCGAGGGCGATGAGATTCACCCATTCCTGCCAGTACTTGGGGTCCCGGTCCTTGTCCTCCTTCAGGAGCCGTTCGTGCCAGTCGGGCGCCCGACGGCGGACCTTCAGTCCGCCGGGAAGCAGCCCCTCGCGCTTGAGGCTGACCTCCACGCAACTTTCCATGACCGAGTAGATGTGGAGCAGGCCTTCGCGGATTTCCTCTTCGGAGCGGGAGGCGCGTTCGTTGACGAACATGATCTCGCCGATGGACAGGCCCTTGGACTGGCAGCGCCCGAGAAGTTCCGCGGCGGTGCGGAACGGCAGCGGCAGTTCCTTCTTGGATTCCTCAAGTTCCTGCTGTGCCGTGTCCTCTTCGCCCTCGCGGACGATGAAGCCGCCTCCCACGGAGAAGAACGTTGCTGCGTGGAGCACATCACCGGCGGCATCAAAGACCGTGAAGGTCATGCCGTTCGTGTGCCGGGGCAGAATGGTCAGGGGGCGCAGCACCATGTCCTTGACGCCGTAGGGCAGGGGAACGGTCCCCGCCAGCTGCAGCATGCCGGTCTCTTCGATCGACGCCAGCCGGGACTCCACCTCATCGGGCAGGATCAGCTCGGGGTGGAAGCCTTCAAGCCCCAGGAGAATGGCAGTCATGGTGCCGTGGCCGTGGCCTGTGGCGGCCAGGGAGCCGTACAGGTCCACCCGCAGCGACGCCACCTGGTTCAGTTTGCCGGAAGACTTCAGCTCCTCGGCGAAGACCGCGGCGGCCCGCATCGGGCCCACGGTGTGTGAACTGGACGGTCCTATTCCGATGGAAAAAAGGTCAAAGACTCCAACGGCCATGTCGGTTCCTCACTTGATCATGCTTCGGTCCGGCAGATGGTCCTGCCGGGGGACTGCCTGGCCGCGGGTCGCGGCGCACAGTCGGCCAGTACGACGGCGGGCGGCAGCTTATGGCGGCCGCCCGCCGTCGTGCTGTTTAATTCCACGCTACGCGGTTTTTACCGCTGCGAGGTCTGCCACCGCCGGGTAAAGCGGGTGGGCTGAGGCGAGCGCTTCCACGCGGGAGCGCAGACCCGAAAGGTCGGCCCCGGCGTCGGCAGTCAGGGCCGCGGCGATGATGTCGGCAACCTCGGCGAAGGCAGCTTCGCCGAAACCGCGGGTCGCCAGGGCCGGGGTGCCGATGCGCAGCCCGGAGGTGACCATCGGCGGGCGCGGGTCGAACGGCACGGCGTTGCGGTTGACGGTGATGTCGATTTCCGCGAGGCGGTCCTCTGCCTGCTGGCCGTCGAGTTCGCAGTTGCGCAGGTCCACCAGGACCAGGTGCACGTCCGTGCCGCCGGAGATCACGTTGATTCCCTTGGCGGTGACGTCCGGCTGGACCAGCCGCTCGGCCAGGATCCGGGCGCCGGCCAGCACGCGTTCCTGGCGTTCCCGGAACTCGGCCGAGGCGGCGATCTTGAAGGCCACTGCCTTGCCGGCGATGACGTGCTCAAGGGGGCCGCCCTGCTGACCGGGGAACACCGCCGAGTTGATCTTCTTGGCGATGTCGGCGTCGTTGGTCAGGATGATGCCGCCGCGCGGACCGGCGAGGGTCTTGTGCGTGGTGGACGTGGTGACGTGCGCGTGCGGGACCGGGGAGGGGTGCAGGCCCGCGGCCACCAGCCCGGCGAAGTGCGCCATATCCACCATCAGGTACGCCCCCACGGAGTCGGCAATGCGGCGGAACTCAGCGAAGTCCAGCTGCCGGGCGTAGGCGGACCAGCCGGCGACGATCAGTGCCGGCTTGTGCTCCTGGGCCAGGCGCTCCACCTCGGCCATGTCGATCCGGTGGTCCTCTTCACGGACCTGGTACGGGACCACGTTGTACAGGCGGCCGGAGAAGTTGATCCGCATGCCGTGCGTCAGGTGCCCGCCGTGGGCCAGGTTCAGGCCCATGATGGTGTCGCCCGGCTTGATCAGGGCGTGCATCACCGAGGCGTTGGCCTGCGCGCCGGAGTGCGGCTGGACGTTCGCGTATTCCGCGCCGAAGAGCGCCTTTACCCGGTCGATCGCGAGCTGCTCGATCACGTCCACGTGCTCGCAGCCGCCGTAGTACCGCTTGCCCGGGTAGCCCTCGGCGTACTTGTTGGTCAGCACCGAGCCCTGCGCCTGCATCACTGCCACGGCCGTGTGGTTCTCGGAGGCGATCATCTCCAGCCCGCCGCGCTGGCGGGTGAGTTCGTCGTCGATCTTGGCGGCGATCTCCGGGTCAAGGGCCGACAGGTCGGCGTCCAGGCTCGGTGAGACTACCTGCTCGAAGGCCACTGTTTCTGTGGCTGCGCCACGGGACGCGCTCACAGCTCGCCCCCGTTCTTGGCCGCGTAGTCCTCGGCGGAGAGCAGCGGGCCGTCAGATTCCGCGGCCACCTTGAAGAGCCAGCCGGCGCCGTACGGGTCGCTGTTGATCAGCGCCGGGTCCTCGACGACGGCGGGGTTGGTTTCTAGGACTTCGCCGGTAACCGGGGAGTACAGGTCCGAGACGGACTTCGTGGACTCGACCTCGCCGCAGGTCTCCCCCGCCGTCACGGCCGAGCCGACCTCGGGCAGGTCCACGTAGACGATGTCGCCGAGCGCGTCGGTGGCCACGGCGGAGATCCCGATGGAAACAATGTTCGATCCGGCGTCGCGGGCGATCCATTCGTGTTCGTCGGAGTACTGCAGTTCAGGGGCAACTTTTGCCATGTTTTTTCCTTACGTTTGAAATCTTTTGTCAGGGTCGGCGGCGGGCTTCAACAAGCTCAACCCCCAATGATCGAGCTTGTCGAGATCCCCGGTTTCGACAAGCTCAACCAGCGGCGCGGCTACTTCTGGCGCTTGTAGAAAGGCAGTGCCACGACTTCGAAGGGCTCGCTCTTGCCGCGCAGATCGATGTCCAGGGCTGTGCCGGGCTGGGTGTACTCCACGTCGACGTACGCCATGGCCACGGGATACCCCAGGCTCGGGCTGGGCTGGCCGGAGGTGACCTCGCCTACGACGGTGCCGTCCTTGAGCACCGGGTAGTGCCCGCGTCCGGCGCGGCGTCCCAAACCCTTGAGGCCCACGAGCCTGCGGCCGCTCGTGGAGCCGGCGCCTGCTTCCTTCTTGGCGGCCAGTGCGGCCTTACCAACGAAATCGCCTTCCTTGGACAGCGCGACGACGGGCCCCAGACCGGCAGCGAACGGGTCGCCTTCCAGGGACAGCTCGTTGCCGTACAGCGGCATGCCCGCTTCGAGGCGGAGCGAATCGCGGGAAGCCAGACCGGCAGGCGTCAGCTCCCCTTCGTCCGCAATGGCGACGATCGCCTGCCACAGGGCGGCGGCGTCGTCGTTGTCCACGAAGATCTCAAACCCGTCCTCCCCGGTGTAGCCGGTGCGGGCCAGCAGCAGTTCCTGGCCGGCTCCGGCCACCAGGAACGGGACCTCGACGGCGGCGTAGTACTTCAGGCCGGTGACGAGCCCGTGCTGTGCGGCGGGAACCAGGCGGAGGAGGATTTCCTCTGCCTTGGGTCCTTGGACAGCGATCAGCGAGACCTCGGTGGAGACGTCATTCACGGTGACGTCAAAGTTGGCGGCCCTGTCGGCCAGGGCCTCGGCCACCACCTTGGCATTGCCGGCGTTGGGCACCACCAGGAACCTGTCGGTGCTGCCTTGTGCGGCATCCGCGGCCGCCGGGCGCCTGTAAATGATGAGGTCGTCGATGATGCCGCCGTCCTCATTGCAGATCAGCGAGTATTTGGCTTTACCGACGGCCATGGCCGAAATCTTGCCGACGAGGGCATAGTCGAGGAAGGCAGCCGCATCAGGCCCGGTCACCCATACTTCGCCCATGTGGGAGAGGTCGAAGATGCCCGCGGCCTTGCGGACGGCGTGGTGTTCGGCCAGCTCGGAGCTGTATTTGAGCGGCATCTGCCAGCCACCGAAGTCGGTGAAGGAGGCGCCGAGTTTCTTGTGCTCTTCGTAAAGGGCGGTGTACTTCTCAGGCATGGGAAAGTCCTTTCAAGTCCGGCGGTCGAGCCTGTCGAGATCCAGCGTTTTGCCAGGCTCAACCATCGGGGCGGCCGAAATCAGTTTTCGAAAGATTCTGTGTTTTCCTCGAAGGCTTCGAGAGGTGGGCAGGAGCAGATCAGGTTGCGGTCACCCAGGGCGCCGTCGATCCGGCCGACGGGCGGGAAGTACTTGTCCTGCTTGAGGGAGTGCACGGGGAACACGGCCTGCTCGCGGGGGTAGGCGCGGTCCCAGCCGGAGCTGATGGCCGCGGCTGCGGTGTGCGGGGCGTTGCGCAGGGGGCTGTTCTCCACGGTGAAGTCACCGTTGGCCACCTGGTCGATCTCGTGGCGGATGGAGATCATCGCCTCGATGAACCGGTCGATCTCGGCCAGGTCCTCGGACTCGGTCGGCTCCACCATCAGGGTGCCGGCCACCGGGAACGCGAGGGTGGGGGCGTGGAAGCCGTAGTCGATCAGGCGTTTGGCCACGTCCTCGGCCGTGACACCGGTCTTGGCCGTGAGCTCGCGCAGGTCCAGGATGCACTCGTGCGCCACAAGGCCGCCTTCACCGGAGTACAGCACAGGGAAGAACTCGTTGAGCTGCGCGGCCACATAGTTGGCGGCGAGCAGCGCAGACTTGGTGGCCTCGGTCAGGCCGTCCCCGCCCATGAGCTTCACATACGCCCACGAGATCGGCAGCACACCGGCGGAACCGAAGCGCGAAGCCGAGATCGGCACGTCATCGCCCTCGGTCCAGGACGCGGCGTTGCCGGGCATGAACGGGGCCAGGTGGGCCTTCGCCGCGACGGGTCCTACGCCGGGTCCTCCACCACCGTGCGGGATGCAGAAGGTCTTGTGCAGGTTCAGGTGCGACACGTCCCCGCCGAACTTGCCCGGCTGGGCCAGCCCGACCAGGGCGTTGAGGTTCGCGCCGTCGATGTACACCTGGCCGCCTGCCGCGTGCACGGCGTCGCAGACCTCGCGGACGTCGGCGTCATACACGCCGTGGGTGGAGGGATAGGTGATCATGATGCAGGACAGAGCGTCCTTGTGGGCGTCGATCTTGGCGTACAGGTCCGCGTGGTCGATCGTGCCGTCCGCGGCGGTGGCCACCACGACGACCTTCATGCCCGCCAGCACAGCCGAGGCGGCATTCGTGCCGTGGGCCGAGGCCGGGATCAGGCAGATGTTCCGCTGCCCCTCCCCGCGGGAACGGTGGTAGCCGCGGATCGCCAGGAGGCCCGCGAGCTCACCCTGGGACCCGGCGTTGGGCTGGATCGACACCTGGTCATAGCCGGTGATCTCGGTCAGCTGCGCCTCCAGGTCGGCGATCAGCTCACGCCAGCCCTCGGTCTGCGAATCCGGGGCGAAGGGGTGGATTGAGGCGAATTCCGGCCACGAGATCGCTTCCATCTCCGCGGTGGCGTTCAGCTTCATGGTGCAGGAGCCCAGCGGGATCATGGTGCGGTCCAGCGCCAGGTCACGGTCCGAGAGCCTGCGGATGTAGCGCAGCAGCTGCGTCTCGGAGCGGTGCGTGTTGAACACCGGATGCTGCAGGTACGAGGAGGAACGTTCGACGGCGGCGTCAAGGGCGAAACTGCCCGAGGCTCCCACTGCCTCGGCGCCGAAGGCGGCGAGAACGTCCGCCACGATGGCCGGCGTCGTTGTTTCATCGGTGGAGATGCCGACGGTGTCGGCGTCGATCACCCGGAGGTTGATGCCCTTCTCTTCGGCTGCGGCGATGATGCCGGCGGCCTTGCCCGGAACGGACACGGTCACGGTATCGAAGAAGCTGGTGTGCAGGACATCCAGCCCTGCCGCTTTGAGTGAGGCCGCGAGAACCTTGGCGTGGCTGTGCGCGGTCTCGGCGATTGCTTTCAGGCCCTCCGGTCCGTGGTAGACGGCGTACATCGAGGCGACGATGGCCAGCAGCGCCTGTGCCGTGCAGATGTTGGAGGTCGCCTTCTCACGGCGGATGTGCTGCTCGCGGGTCTGCAGCGCGAGGCGGTATGCGGGGGCACCGGCAGAGTCCTTGGAGACACCCACCAGGCGGCCGGGAAGGGAGCGTTCAAGGCCCTTTTGCACTGCCATGTAGGCGGCGTGGGGTCCGCCGTAGAACAGCGGTACACCCAGGCGCTGCGCGGAGCCGACGGCAATGTCCGCGCCCTGCTCGCCGGGAGGGGTGATGAGGGTCAGCGCCAGCAGATCAGCTGAGACCGTGACCAGGGCGCCACGTTCCTTCGCGGCGGCAATGATGCCGGAGTGGTCGAACACGTGGCCGGAGGCGCCGGGCTGCTGGAGCACGACACCGTTGATGTCGCCGTCGGGAAGTCCCTTGGACAGGTCTGCGACCTCGACTTCGAATCCAAGCGCCTCGGCGCGGCCCTTGACAATGGCAATGGTCTGCGGCAGGCAGTCGGCGTCCAGGACAGTCTTGCCGTCGTGGGCCTGCTTGTTCTTGTTGGCACGGCGCATGAGCAGCACGGCTTCAGCCACGGCCGTTGCTTCATCCAGCAGCGAGGCGTTGGCGATGGGGAGGCCAACGAGGTCCTGGACCATGGTCTGGAAGTTCAGGAGCGCCTCAAGGCGGCCCTGCGAGATCTCGGGCTGGTATGGCGTGTAGGCGGTGTACCAGGCCGGGGATTCAAGGACGTTGCGGCGGATCACCGGTGGGGTCACGGTGTCGTAATAGCCCTGGCCGATCATCTGCACAGCGGTCTTGTTCTTGGCGGCCAGCTTGCGGAGTTCGGCGAGCGCCTCAACCTCGCTCAGTGCAGCAGAAAGTTCCAGCGCAGAGTCCTGCCGGATGTCCTTGGGAACGGCGGTATCAACCATCGCATCAATGGTGTCGAAGCCGACAGCCCTGAGCATGGCGTCAACGTCGGCTTCTCGGCGGGCCCCGATATGCCGGTCTACGAAGGAGGCGGAGGCTGAATGTACGGTCAAAGGAACTCCATAACTAAGGCGGCGCAAGGTGCGCCACAGTGATTTGGGTTCCTCCCCGCTCTGTATTGGACCTGAGAGATTCCGCGTAAGCCGTGCGTCGCACAGCCCCGCTTGCACCGTCGGTGAGCAAAGCGCGTCCTGATGATCCGGGTGATCCCGGGACTCCAGGGGAGCCTGCTACTTTCCAGAGTTGCCTTGCCGCGGCGGTACATGGGCCTGAGAGATTCCTGGGGAGGATTTGCTCCTACGGCGCCTGCTTGTACCTACTTGCAGGACTCTCCCGCCGCAGATCAAAGGCTTATTCAGTTAGCGGTGACAACAGCCACAAGGGTTATTGTCCTATGTCCGGAGCGAGTTTACAAACTGTCTCACCACCACCCGCTAGCCCCGCAGCCGTTCGAGCGCAGCCAGCAGGCTCTCGACGTCGGCGGCGGTCTCGGCAGCTGTCGCGGCCGGACCGATCGACAGCATCGCGTTGAAGTACAGCCCGTCGCCCATGTAGAGAACCGCCTTGGCCAGGCCCGGGCCCACATCCTTGGCGATCTCATCGAGCCAGCGCTGCTGGATGTGGGCGAACCGGCGCCGGGTTTCCTCATGGGCGACTTCCGCCAGGCGTGTTGCTGCCACGATGGCGCGGTCCAGCGGGGTATCTGCCCACACCGAGGACCTGATGAAATACGCTGCGGCTCCTTCAGGAGCCGCGGCCATTGCCCGGGCATCCGCCTCGGCATATTCCTCGAGGCGGTCCAGCAAGACGCCGATCAGGGCTTCCTTGTTGGGGAAGTGGTAGAGCAGCCCGCCCTTGGAGACACCTGCACGCCCGGCAACGGCATCGAGGGTGGCGGCCCGCTCCCCCACTTCGATGAGGAGCGATTCGAAGGCGTCGAGAACGGCACCGCGCGCTACTGGTTTTCTGGGCATGGCTTCAATCATGCCCGTTAGGCAGGGGTGTTTATAACTGTACCGTCTGGACGGTATAGTTATATGCATGACCAAGTCCGCAGCCATCGAGTCCCTCAAACCAGCCGCCGGCACAGCAGCAAGGCAGCCGTCTCCCGCCGACGGCGGGATGCGTGACTGGCTTGCCCTGGGCCTGCTGATGTTCCCGGTCCTGCTTGTGGCCGTGGACAATACCGCGCTGACTTTCGCGCTCCCGGCGATTACGCGCAGCCTGGACCCCTCCGGCGTCCAGCTGCTGTGGATCGTGGATGCCTACGCCCTCGTCCTGGCGGGGCTCCTGGTGGCCATGGGAAGTCTGGGCGACAGGATCGGCCGCCGCCGGCTGCTGCTGATCGGCACCACGGGATTTGCGGCCGTCTCGGCCGCCACAGCGTTTGCCCCCACTGCCGAATGGCTGATTGCCGGTCGTGCCGGACTGGGCCTTTTTGGCGCCATGCTGATGCCCTCCACGCTGTCGCTGATCCGGAACATCTTCCCGGAGCCCAACCGGCGCCGCCTGGCCGTGGCGATCTGGGCGGCAGGCTTCTCCGGCGGTGCGGCTCTTGGACCGATCTTCGGCGGCTGGCTCGTGGAGCACTTCTGGTGGGGCGCGGTGCTTCTGGTGGCGGTGCCGATCATGCTGCCACTGCTGGTGTTCGGGCCCTTCTTCATCCCGGAGTCCAGGGATCCGAACCCGGGGCGGGTGGATGCACCCAGCATCCTGCTCTCCATGCTGACCATGGTGCCCGTGGTTTATGGCATCAAGGATCTGGCCACAGAAGGCCCCGGGGTGTTTCCGCTTGCCGTCATCGCTTTCGGCACACTGATGGGCTGGGCCTTTGTGCGGCGCCAGCACCGGCTGGCGTCTCCCCTGCTGGACCTGTCCCTGTTCCGGAACCGGGTGTTCAGCACGGCAATCACCGCCAACGTCCTGGCGCTGTTCTCCTTCAACGGCTTCATCCTGTTCCTGGCCCAGCACCTGCAATTGCTGGAGGGAATGTCCCCCTCGGCCTCGGGGACGGCCATGCTTCCGGCACTGGCGGCCACCGTGGTGGCTGGCCTTCTCGTGGTGCCGCTGGTGCGGAGGATCCGGCCCGGGTTCGTGGTGGCCGGCGGCCTGTCCTTGAGCGCGGCGGGCTATTGCCTGGTGACCGTTGGCGACCACTCGGCCGGACCACCGCTGCTGCTTGGAGCACTGCTCCTGCTGGCGCTGGGGGTCGGGGCCGCGGAGACCATCTCCAACGACCTGATCCTGGGCACAGTACCGCCTGCCAGGTCCGGGGCGGCGGCGGCCATTTCCGAAACTGGCTACGAGGTGGGCTCGCTGCTGGGAACGGCCGTGCTGGGGTCGATCCTGACAGCTTCATACCAAGGACAGTTCGTCCTGCCGCGGGCCGTGGCCGAGGCGGCACCGGGTGAGGCCGCGGACCGGGCCAGGGAAACGCTGGCCGGAGCGATGGAGCTGGCCGAGACCCTGCCCGCCCCGCTGTCCGAGGCCCTCGCAGCGGCAGCCCGCCTGGCCTTTGACTCGGGCGTCCACATTACCGCTGCCATTGCGCTGGTGCTGATGTCAGCAGCGGCAGTCCTTTCCGCCGTCGTACTCCGCCGGGTGCCGAGGGCCAGCTAAGCGGCACGGCACGCCAACAGCCCCGGAGTGGCTCCGGGGCTGTTGGCGTGGCCTGCCAGGCGGCACCTGCCGCCGGCCTGACGCGGAACGTCTACTTGCTGTCGGGCCGGGTGACGCCGGCCGAGGCCTTCATGTTTTCGGCGCCCACCATCCAGGCGTACTGCTCCAGCTTCTCGATGAAGGCGTGCAGCAGGTCAGCTGTGGTGGGGTCCTCTTCATCCACCTCGTCATGGACCTTGCGCATGGTGCCGACAGCGGCTTCCAGCGCGGCAACGATCCTGTCGATCGCGTCCTTGGTGTTGATGAGGCCTTCCGGGAACTTGGCCAGGCTCGTGGACTTTGCCACAGTCTCGCTGCGGCCGTCCGGAAGGGCGTGGAGTGCGCGCATCCGCTCGGCCATGTCGTCAGCGAAAGCCCGCGCGGCGTTGACGATCTCGTCCAGCTGCAGGTGAAGGTCACGGAAGTTGGTCCCCACGATGTTCCAGTGCGCCTGTTTGCCCTGGATGTGCAGTTCAATCAGGTCCGCCAGGACGGCCTGCATGTTGTTGGTCAGGGTCGGTGAAGCTTTCATTCATCCTCCTCGAGTGGTCCAGTAGCCCCGACGCTACCGCAGCCCGGGTCAAGGGCGGCAGGTGGGAAGCAGGGATTTCACCATCAGCTTACTTACTATCGCGGTCATAAATGAATGGCCCTCAAATAACCCCTTGTCAGCACGCCTCGCGCCATGCATACTAAATGAACGTTATTCATTTAGTGACGGTCGTCTCACTGGAGTAGTCATCATGATTGAAATCACCTGCCTGGCTTCACCCGCCTCCCTCGCCCGGACAGCGCCGTCTGTGCGTCCCGCGCTGCGGATCGGCGTCGTCCAGCACCGCTGGCACAGCAGCATTCCGGCCCTTCGTGCCGAACTGAACGACGGCATCGAACGGGCGGCCCGCCTCGGCGCCACCGTCGTCTTCCTTCCCGAACTCACGCTGTCCCGCTACCCGGCCGACGAGGTTCCCGAGAATGACCTGTCCCTGCCCGGACGGGTCCGCCCCCGCCCGTCGGACGCGGCGGAGGACCTGCTCACCGGCCCCACCTTCCGCTTCGCCGCGGATGCAGCCCGCCGGCACGGCATCTGCGTCCACGCCTCGCTCTACCAACGGGCGGACGCCCCGGACGGCAGCGACGACGGCCTGGGCCTGAACACCTCCATCCTCGTCTCCCCCTCGGGCGAGCTGCTGGCGCGCACCCACAAGCTGCACATCCCCGTCACCGCCGGTTACTACGAGGACCGCTTCTTCCGGCAGGGCCCGGCGGCGGAAGACGCCTACGAAGTCCACGCCCCTGCTGAACTTGGCGGCGCACGGCTCGGCATGCCCACCTGCTGGGACGAGTGGTTTCCCGAGCTGGCGCGGATGTATTCGCTCGGCGGCGCGGAGCTGCTGGTGTATCCGACGGCGATTGGTTCAGAGCCGCTGTTCCCGGAGTTCGACACGCAGCCCCTGTGGCAGCAGGTCATTGTCGGCAACGGCATCGCCAACGGGCTGTTCATGGTGGTTCCCAACCGCTGGGGCCGGGAGGGCAGCCTCAACTTCTACGGGTCCTCGTTCATCTCCGATCCCTACGGCCGCATCCTGGCCCAGGCGCCACGGGACGAGTCGGCTGTCCTCGTCGCGGATCTGGACCTGGACCAGCGCCGCGACTGGCTCACCCTGTTCCCGTTCCTGACCACCCGCCGCCCGGACACCTATGCGCGGCTGACCGAACCCGTGCGGCATGACGAGCCGTTCGGCACGGTGTCGGCCGACTCAACCAGCGACTACGTTCCCGCAGAGGTGACAGCATGAGCACGTGGCGCATGCCCGCCGAGACGGCACCCCAGGAGCGCCTCTGGATGGCGTTCCCCACCGGCGGCTACACGCTGGGCGGGACCGCCGAGGAGGCACATGCGGCACGGTCGGTCTGGGCTGCCGTCGCGAACGCCGCCGTTGAATTTGAGCCGGTCACCGTGGTGGTGGCGCCCGACGACGTCGAGACAGCCGCTCGCTATCTGTCGCCCGCCGTCGAGGTGCTTCCGGCGGAGTTGAATGACGCCTGGATGCGGGACATCGGTCCCACGTTCGTCCTGGACGGCAGCGGCCAGCTGGGTGCCGTGGACTGGGTCTTCAACGGCTGGGGCGCCCAGGACTGGGCGCAATGGGACAAGGATTCGCTCATCGCGGCCGAGGTCGCCGGCCGGACCGGCGCCCACCATCTGGTGTCCGGGCTGGTCAACGAAGGCGGCGGCATTCAGGTGGACGGCGAGGGCACGGTGCTGGTCACCGAAACCGTGCAGTTGGATCCGGGCCGCAATCCCGGACTCACCAAGGCAGATGTTGAAGCGGAGCTGGCCAGGACCATCGGCGCCAGCCACGTGATCTGGGTCCCCCGCGGCCTGACCCGCGATTCGGAGCGCTACGGTACCCGCGGGCACGTGGACATCGTGGCCGCCATCCCGTCGCCGGGTGTTCTCCTGGTCCATTCGCAGCAGAATCCGGAGCACCCAGACTTTGCGGTCAGCCGCGAGGTCATCAGCTTCCTGTCCACCACCCGGGACGCGGCCGGACGGGAGTGGAGCATTGTCGAGGTTCCGGCCCCCGCGGCCCTCACCGACGAGGAGGGCTTCGTCGACTACAGCTACATCAACCACGTGGTGGTCAACGGCGGCGTCATCGCCTGCACCTTCTCCGACCCCAACGATGAGAAGGCCCTCCGCATCCTCGCTGACGCATATCCCGGACGGCGGGTGGTGGGCATCGACGCCCGCGAACTCTTCGCCCGCGGCGGGGGAATCCACTGCATCACCCAGCAGCAGCCCGCCGGTTTCCGGAACGGACTGCCTGCCAGAAAGGGACAGTCATGAGTCAAACCACACGGGCCGCCGCACCGGCCGCCGGCACCTCCCACGGCATTACCGGGAAGGGACTGCAGGGCGGGCAGCTGGGCCTGCTCGCCGTCGTCGTCCTTGGCATTTCCACCATCGCGCCTGCGTACACGCTGACCAGCGCGCTCGGCCCCACAGTCGCCGAGGCGGGGCTGCAGCTTCCAGTCATCTTCCTCATCGGCTTCATCCCGATGATCCTGGTGTCCCTGGCCTACCGGGAGCTGAACGCCGATTCACCGGACAGCGGCACCACCTTCACCTGGGTGACCAAGGCGTTCGGCCCGTGGGTCGGCTGGATGGGCGGCTGGGGTTTGCTCGCCGCCAACATCATCGTGCTGTCCAACCTGGCCGCGGTGGCAGTGGACTTCTTCTACCTGTTCATCGCACAGCTGACGGGCGCACCGGAACTGGCTGATCTCGCCGCCAACAAGCCCCTCAACGTGGCGACCTGCTTCGTCTTCGTGGCGCTGGCGGTCTGGGTGAGCTACCGTGGGCTGCACACCACAAAGATTGTGCAGTACGGGCTCGTGGGCTTCCAGCTGCTGGTGCTGGGCCTCTTCGTGGCCCTGGCCTTCGCCAACTGGTCCGCGTCCGAAACCTCCATCCCCTTCAGCTGGGAATGGTTCGACGTGACCAAGATCGAGACGTTCGGCCAGGTCGCGGCCGGCATCTCGCTGTCCATCTTCGTGTACTGGGGCTGGGACGTCTGCCTCACAGTGAACGAGGAAACCTCCAACGGCAAGAAAACCGCCGGCCTCGCAGGCACGGTGACCGCCGTCGTCGTCCTCGGCATCTACCTGCTGATCACCATCGCGACGATGATGTTTGCCGGCGTCGGTGACACGGGCATCGGCCTGAACAACGAGGAAAACCACGCAAACATCTTTACCGCGCTGGCCTCCCCCATCATGGGCCCCCTCGCCATCCTCATGTCGCTGGCGGTCCTCTCCAGCTCGGCGGCCTCGCTCCAGTCCACGTTCACGTCCCCTTCACGCAGCCTTCTGGCGATGGCGCACTACGGCGCCCTGCCGGAGCCGTTCAGCCGCCTGAGCAAGAAGTTCGCGACGCCGGGCTTCGCCACCGTCGCCGCCGGCGTCCTCTCGGCCGGGTTCTATGCCGTGATGCATGTGGTCAGCGAGAACGTCCTCAATGACACCATCCTCGCCCTGGGCCTGATGATCTGCTTCTACTACGGACTGACTGCATTCGCGTGTGCCTGGTACTTCCGCAACAGCGTGTTCAGCAGCGTCCGGAACTTCATGCTGAGGCTGCTCTGCCCGCTGCTGGGCGGCGTGGGGCTCCTGGTGGTGTTCCTGCAGACGGCCGCGGACAGCTGGGCGCCGGAATTCGGCAGCGGCTCGGAGTTCTTCGGTGTGGGCCTGGTGTTTGTGCTCGGCGTCGGCATCCTCGCCATGGGAGTCATCTTCATGCTGGTCATGTCACGGCTCCGGCCAGGGTTTTTCCGCGGCGAGACCATCCGCCGGGACACTCCCGCCCTGGTGCTGCCGGACTAGCAGCCAGCCGGCGCCCGCCCGAACACACAAGCGAAAGCCCCGCCTCCCGGCCGTGAACTGGTTCACTGTCCCGGAGGCGGGGCTTTTCGCTTGCATCAACCCGTCATCATGCGCTTGCCTGCGGCGGTGCTTTTGGCTGCGGCGGAGCTTTTACGTTGGAAGTGCTTGCTTGCGAAGGTGGTTAGGACTCCATCGGCCTGGACGACGCCGCATGTCACCAGTGATGGGCGACATCAATGACAAGCCTGGACCCCGAGCCCGGACCGTCAAGCGTGAACACCTTGAACGGCAGCCGTGCGCGGACACCGAGGCCGAGGGTGGTGTAACCCTCGAAGCTGCCTGCCCAGGCCAGTTGCCTGAACGTCTGGTACTTGGAAACGTTGGTCACCTCTGACCTGTTGGCCGGAGTGAAGGTGGCCTTGCCCGTATCGTTGTCGTAGCTCGGCGAGTGGGCCGTGACCTGGAGGAACGCGCCTCCCCTCAGCTTGATGGGAAGTCCGGAACCGTCCTGGACGACTTGGGGGACGTACCGGACGTTGTAGCCGCCTGCTTTTCCTTTGAGATCTATCACCAGGCGGTCGAAGCAGTAATGCTGCCCGGTCCGCACGTTGGTTACAGATGCGGCGCTCATGGCCTGGTTGGACTTTGCCAACGAGCCCCAGACGAGCCCGCAATATGAGGCTGCAGAGGCAGACCCCGGAGCCAGAAGGCCCAGCCCGACAGCCATCACCATGGCTGTGAGCCAGGCGCTTAGTTTTTTCATTTGGCCACCCCTTTCGAGTGAGTGATTGGATAGCTCCAGCGTAGGAGCGCCAATACCCCGAAACGAGGGATGTGTCCGGTTCGGAGCGCAACCGTTAGGCGCGTCCGAAACCGATTACGGGACTGTAATTCGGAGGCACTTTTTGAGGGCGCCGAAAGACGTTTGTGGCCGTTTCTCCATATGCCCGTTACCGCTCATAACGGCCGATATCCGCCGTATTTGCGGTTGGGCACAAAAAGGCGAGGCGCCAGCTTCCCTGTGGGGAAGCCGGCGCCTCGCATTGCCTTGCCAAAGGTAAGGGCACGCGCCTGGGGCTGTGTCAGCCTTCGCAGTCGCGGCAGTACTTCATGCCGTTCTTTTCGCGTGCAACCTGGGAGCGGTGGCGGACCAGGAAGCAGGAGGAGCAGGTGAATTCGTCGGACTGCTCGGGAACAACAATGACCGTGAGTTCTTCGCCGGAAAGATCTGCGCCCGGAAGGTCGATTCCCTCGGCGGTGTCGTTCTCATCGACGTCGATTACAGCGGTCTGCGCGCCGCCGCCGCGTGACGCCTGAAGGGCCTCCAGCGATTCGGAGGGAGTCTCTTCTTCTGTCTTGCGTGGGGCGTCGTAATCCGTAGCCATATCGTGGTTCACTTTCGTTGCTGCGCAGCGCCATTTCAGGCACCTCAGTGAAGCAGTTTAGGTCATAAAGCAGCAAAGTGAAGACTAGTGTGTCCAACGCGACAACACGGGCCCTATTGCGGCTGATCAGCCGCGCGGCCGGCGGCCGGTTTCATGGGCTCCGCGGGCATGCTCGGCGCCTACGGCGACCCCGCTCAAGGCGGGCAGCCAGGCCCATCGGGTGACTTGCTGCAGGGCGTCGGAGGCCTCCTCCGCCGAACCGGAAAAATGACCGGAGAACAGCGCGTGGGCGAGGGTGCGGCGGATTCTCCCCAGCAGCTCTCTGGCCGGGAGGTACGTCGTGGTCATGGTGCAAACGTAGGCGCCCTGTGTTGTGGGCACGTTTCGGCGGCGTCTCGGAATGGTTAAGCCGGGGCTGGCGGCCGGGCACCGTCCGTCTTAGCCTGAACATGAGATTGGCACCCGCATCCCAGGAGGCACACCATGGCCACCAGGCTCAACCGCAAAGCATTGGATCATGCACGCGCGCTCGTGAAAAGGGGAAAGGTCGAGCGGGACATCCGCGATGACTGGAGTGAGCACGCACCCTCCACGGATGATGAGAATTCGTTTATTGACAAGCACGGCTTTGAGGAGTTCTCAAAGTGGCACCTGGGCATTGACCGCGAACAGTCGGAGGGCACCAAAGGCAGCGTCAGTTTCCCTTTCGGCGACTTCAAGAAGGTCCACCGTTGCGCCGTCATCTCGCTGGAAAGCCGGGCAGCGCAGTACGATCACGACGACATCCTCAAGGCGGCCAAGGACCTGCTGGAGGAGATCGACGCCGGGTGAGGGCCTAGCCAAGGACCGGCCGATTCAGGGGCGATCGGCCCAGCCAACGGCCGCGGGTGCATCGAGGAACGTGATCACGACGTCGCGCACCAGGTTGGTCCGCGCGAGCCCGAAGAAATGCGTCGTGCCGGGGAACACCGCGAGCTGCGACGCGGGCACACCCTCGAAGTCGCCGTTCACGTCTCCCCCGCGCAATTGGAGGAATTTCACGGCGTGGTCGAGCTTGACCATGTCGCAGTCACCGACCGTGAAGAGCGTCGGCGCCGCGATTCCCCGGATCTCGTCATCGCTCCATCCGGTTTCGCCCGCACCGTAGCGTGAGAGCTTGTCGAGCAGGCCCTGCAGATGCTCTCGATCGGGATGCGGCGAAACGGCGAGGTAGCGTTCCTCCATCGGGGTTCCCGCGATCATGTCCACCGTCATCTCAGCGACCGCTTCGGCGTTGCCGCCACGGTCGCCCTCTGGCCGGAACGACACCGACGAAACGATGAGCTTGCGCACGAGTTCTGGATGGTGGATCGCGAGCTCAAGGGCCACCGCACCGCCGACGCTGAACCCGAACACGTCGACTTTGTCGACGCCGAGGTGCTCGAGAAGCCCGATGACATCGGATGCCAGGTCGGGGGTGCCCAGCGGCCGATCGATGTCGTTCGTGCGTCCGTGCCCTTGGAAGTCCGTCGCGATCACCCGGCGCCCGGCCGACAGGCTCGGGATCAGCGCCCCGAACTGCTGCTCGATGTCGAAGAGCCCGCCGTGCAGGAGCAACAGCGGTGTGCCGCCGTCGCTGTCATCCCCGTGCAACTCGTAGTACATCTGGAGCCCGTTTACGGTCGCGTATCCAGAGTCGGGTGCGACTGTCGTCCCGTCGGTCATCCACGATCCTCCTCTGGCCTAGGCGTGTATCGTGCCTTCCATCCTGACACTGCACACGATGGGCTGGCCAGTGCTTGGAGGAGAGCGCGGGCGACGAGGCCCGCACGGCGGGTTCGTCCCCTACTCGGCGATGTCCTCTGCCCACAGGTCCGGGTTTTCCTCCTGGAACATGCGCATCATGTCCACACAGCGCTGATCGTCCAGGACCACCACCTCAACGCCACGTGACCGCAGAAGCTCGAACTCGCCGTCGAACGTACGGGCTTCACCCACCACCACACGGGGGATTTTGAACTGGATGATGGTCCCGGTGCACATGGCGCAGGGAGCGAGAGTGGTATAAAGCGTGGTGTCCCGGTAGCTCTTCTGTCGGCCGGCTGCGCGAAGTGCGGATATTTCGCCGTGCGCTATCGGATCGCCGTGTTGGACCCGCTTGTTGTGTCCGCTCGCAATGACCACGCCCTCACGGGCAAGCGCTGCTCCGATGGGGATGCCGCCTTCACTGAGACTCTTTTGCGCCGCTTTATAGGCGGCTTCGAAGGCGGGGTCGAGGCCCGCTTGTGGTTCCCGGGGTGCGGTTTCGCGCTGTTCGTGGGTCATGCGGTCATTTTCGCATGTGGGTAAGCCGCCCATTGCGGGCCTCCCAGTGGCCCGCGCGAAATTGGGGAACTATCTAAGGGACGATTCCCCACTACTTGAAGGGAAGTTGAGTAGCTGCGTTTCAGTGGAGCCATCTCTGTAGGTCACGTGAACGGGCACTCCGTGATCCGAAGCATTTTGCAATTCGTTGCCCGGTAGCCAGAAAGCGAAATGACCTTTCGCTACGGTTGCGATCACGCCTGTGCCGGCAGAGTTGGTGTAGGAAATCGCTGCAACTTCGGCTCCCACGCGCCCAGACGCGATCGAGAGGGACTTGTCTGCGATTGTTCCAGTTCCGAGTTGGGTCGCAGCAATACCTCGTGCCGGCAGTCCCGCCGTCCCGGGTTTTCCGACGGAGCCGAACGTTCCCTTGTGGTACCAGGGCGCCGTGGCGTCCGTGGTACATGACGCTTCAAAACCGTCCGGGCCGGTGAGGATAACAGTCACCCAGGCTCCCCGCCGCTCAACAATGGCTACTTCCGCTGCTGAAAGTTCGGTCGTGTACATTCCGCTGCCTACATGTTGTGTTGACCTGCGGCAGTCTGAGACGGCGTTGTCACGTTCTGAGCCGATGAGTGTCCCGGGTGCTGCTGTCCAGGTGGCGAAAGCCGGGTCACCTTCTCCTGAGAGTGCCGGCATGATGAGTAACCCGGCCGTGACTGCTGCTGCCAGGCCTCCAAGCGTGACTACCCGCCGTCGGCGGTTGGCCTTGGGTTTGGCCGGCCCGAGGCCGACCCCCAATTTGCTGTTGGAGGCAGTGGAAACTGGTTGGGAGCTAAGTATGCGGTTCAGGTCGGCTTGCGCCCGGGCAGGGTTCGGCGGTGAGCATTTCTCTGCTGCGTCCATGGAGCGCAGAAGTGTGTCGAGGTTCTGTTCACTTTTCATAGCGTTGACGCCTTTTCAGGTGATGCCGCCGAAAGTTCGGAAGCATGATGAGGGAGGTGGTCAAGGAGGAGCCGCAAGGCCCGTCTGGCGCGGGTCAATCTCAACCGGAAAGCCACGGGTGAGATTCCTAGGACTTTGGCAGCCTGCGGCGCGGCCAGATCCTCAAAGACGGCGAGTCCCAGGGCTTCTTGGTGGACTTCAGAAAGAAGCGTCCAGGCGCGGCCCAAATCGATGCGACTACTGACCAGGTCAGCATGAGAGGTGCTGAAATCATCGGGGATTGTTTCAGCGAGCCGCACGCCCAGCGCTTGACGTCGCTGTTCTCCACGCTGCGCGTTCAACATCAGATTCCGCGTGATCCCGAAAATCCAGGCCCGGGCATCACTCTCTTGCGCCGGTGCTTCGGAGAAGCGCCTCCAGACAACAAGAAATGCCTCAGCGACCATGTCCTCAGCATTTGCTGAATCCGTACGGCGCTGAACGAACTTCAGCAGGTCGGCGTATGAGGATTCGTATAGCGACCGGAAGGCGCCGGCCCTGTCAGGGGCCCTCGATAAATGACTCATACCCTATACCTGTCCGCCACCTGCCTAAGTGTGTCGCAAATGGTCCAGCAATTCTGACAGGCACCTACCAAGGGTGAGCCAGGCACGCTACGAAGGGTCTAAGCAGACTCTCCCTCTCGGGCTAGCCGCCGTCGCCGTAAGTGACTTGGGCGTATTGTCTTCAATCGGCAAGGTTCTTGAAATAGCGTGCGACAGGCCATCGCTCGAATCCAGCGGCTTCATATGCGCGCCGGGCAGGTGCATGGCCAGGATCATCACCGGTCTCTACAAGCACCATGCTCATGCCAGCCTTTCGGCCTGCCTCGAAAGAATGATCCATGAGGGCTCGGCCGACTCCCTTCCGCTGGTGAACGGGATCCACGGCGAGCACATACACCTCGCTCATGCTGTCCTCCGGGTGCAGGCGGGTACATACCCAACCCACCAGCTGGTTCCCCTCAAGAGCGATCGCTACGTTCTCCGGCTCACCATCAAGAACAGTTGCCAAGTCGCGGTACTGACGTTCCTCCCACCCCATTGGGTAGAAGGCCTCGTAGACAAAGCCAGGAACCGCATCGCGAACCAATGGAAACACCGGTTCCCAGGCTCTTAGGGAAAGCGCGAGCACCTCTTCCCGGTATTCCGGCGTGTAATCGACGATCCGCACCATCCAATGATGCTAGCCCTATGTGCCTGGCTGTGCTCGCCCTCGGGACGCCGGTAGCGGAAGTCCGACCGAAGGCCCATCGGTCGCTGGGCGCCCCTGTTCTCCGAGTCGCGGCAAGCGCGCAGTTCTCAGCCTGCGCAGCCCACGGTCAAGGTCCGATGGGGCTGCTGAGCGAACGAAGGAACGTCCTCACCTCGAAATTGAAGGCGTCGGCGGCCTCTATGTTGCTCAGGTGCCCGACGCCGGGGAGTACGACGAGCTTCGATGCGGGGATTTTCGTGTGCAGTTCCTCCCCGACCGCCAGCGGCGATCGCGCGTCGAGTTCGCCATGCAGCACCAGCGTCGGGACGTCGATGTCAGGGAGGATGCCGCGAAGATCGGCATTCGCCATCGCCCGGAGCATCGTCAGACTGGCTCGCAGGTGGATATCGGACATCAGCGCGAGTGTTTGTTCGGCCATTTCTCGCGGTGCAGACTCTTTGAGCATCCCGGGCAGGTACTTAGGCAGCCAGTCGTCGGGAGGCTGTGTGACTTCCTCGCTGATCCGCTAAACGCGCCGCTGCACCTCGTCGGCTGGCAGGGAGCCGGCCCAGCCGGCGTACGCCCCGGCCAGGATCAGACTCCTGGGCAGGGTCGGGTGTCGTCCATAGAGTGCCAGGGCGAGCGCGCCACCGAACGACAGACCAAGGATGTGCGGGCGAGTCAGGCCGAGCGCTCTGACAAACTCGCCCAGGGTGTCGGCGTAGTCTTCCATGCAATAGGACTCGGGCGGATCGTCGGATCCTCCGCAGCCCGGAGCGTCCCAGGCGACGACATTGAACTCGTCGTCGAGGGTCTCGAGCTGCGGGCCCCAGGATCGGCTGTCAAATCCAAAGCCGCCATGGAGAAGGACGAGGGGATCGCCCGATCCCGCAACCCGGTAGTTGATTTTGAGGCCGGACACCGTAACTGCGCCCACCTACGTATCTTGGCAGCCGGTGACCAAGCCTGGCAACGCTGCGCGGACTGTATGAGACACCTGGGCGACGTGGCGAAGCTGAGGATACACGCGGGTCGCCTCTCGGACGGCCGACGCAGAACAGGCTGGGCTTGCACAAAGGCTACCTGCGCCCTATGGCGTGTCGGGCCCAGTTTTTAGACATGAAAAACCCCTCCGGTCCGGGCAAAATATGCCGGAACGGAGGGGTAAATGGAGCCCCCTGTCGGATTCGAACCGACGACCCCCGCTTTACAAGAGCGGTGCTCTGGCCAACTGAGCTAAGGAGGCGCACCCGTCATGGTGGGCGCCATGCGGCGCTAAACAAGATTAGCCCACGGACGGCCCGCAGGTAAAAACGGCGGCGGCCCGCCACTCGAACGAATCCGGGTGGCGGGCCGCCGCTGATAAGGCTTGCGCCGGAGACTATGCCTTGGCCTTGATGGCCGCGTCGACGAAGGCCGGGAATTCGGTCTGTGCGCTGTCGCCCTTGCCCCACTGCTTGCCGTCCACCAGGACAGTCGGCGTGCCGGCTACACCAATGGCGGCGGCTTCCTGGGTGGTGTACTTCACCCACGGACGGTACCGCTTTTCCTCGACGCAGGTGTCGATGCTCTTGGCACCGATGTCGGTGGCCAGCTTCTTCAGCTCGTCGTCGGAAAGCCCGGCGCCGCCTTCGGCCGGCTGGTTGGCGAACAGGGTGTCCACAAACTCCGCGTATTTCTCCGGGGATTCATTCACAACACAGGCAGCAGCGTTCGCTGCACGGGAGGAGTAGTTCGTGGTGGAGCGGCTGTCCAGGAAGCCCAGGGCCCGGTACTCCACGGTGATCTTGCCTTCGTTGCGAAGGGACGTAAGCGTGTCGTTGAACTGCGCCTCGAAGTTCTTGCAGGCAGGGCAGATGAAGTCGATGTAGAGGACCACCTTGACCGGCTTGCCGGCCTCAGCATCCGCACCGGGCGCCTTAATAGTGGCAGGAGCCGACGCAGGCGCGTCCGGCAGGTCTGCCACGTTGACGGTGGCGGGCTCGGACTTGGCAACCTCGGTGCCCTTGAGCAGGGTGACCCCGCCGTGCACGTTTCCATTGGCCGGAGTGGGGCCCTGGTCCGCCACCGGCGCGTTGTTCTGCAGGCTCGTGCTGACGACAAGGGCCACAACGGCAAGGATGGCAACCACCGCGGCAACGATGCCCCAGCCGATCAGCAGCTTGTTCCGCTTGTCCTTCTTCAGCTTTGCTTCACGGATCTGACGGGCTTTCTCGCGGGCCTCCGCCGTGCGCTCGGCTTTGGAGATGCGGGGTTCGTTTGCGGGGCTCATTAGTTCCTCGTGTCGATCGGACAGGTGCGGACCACTCAGGGGCAACTCTCCCATTTTAGGGGGAGACCCCGGAGCTTGCGCTTTCAAGTATTCCTTCAGCGTGCCCAACGGACGAATAGCACGTATGATTCCCGCCCGCTAGGGTTGACAGAGATCCACAAGCAACCCCAGGGAGCGCAATGCAAGGACCTGAAAGCGACAAACCGGAGACAAAAACGGAGAGCTGGGCTGCGTCTGAGGACAACTCGGCCACCGCCACGTACGACTTCATGGTGGTGTCCAACCGCCTGCCAGTGGACCGCTGCGCTCCGGGCGAACACGGCGACGACGGCTCCGGCTGGCGCCGCTCGCCCGGCGGCCTGGTAACCGCCCTCGCCCCTATGATGACCAAGACTGACGGCGCATGGGTGGGCTGGCATGGTGCCCCCGACGAGACAGTCACCCCCTTCAGCCACGGCAGCATGGACCTCGTCCCGGTGCAGCTGAGCACCGACGACGTCGAGCTGTACTACGAAGGCTTTTCCAACGCCACCCTCTGGCCGCTCTACCACGATGTCATTGCGCCGCCGGAGTTCCACAGGACCTGGTGGGACTCATACCGAAAAGTCAACAGAAGGTTCGCCGACGCCGTCGTCCGCCATGCCAACCGCGGCGCTACCGTGTGGGTGCAGGACTACCAGCTCCAGCTCGTGCCCCGGATGCTGCGCGAGGCGCGGCCCGACCTGCGGATCGGCTTCTTCAACCACATCCCGTTCCCTCCGCCGGAGATCTTTGCCCAGCTTCCGTGGCGCCAGTCGATCATCGATGGATTGCTGGGCGCGGACCTCGTGGGCTTCCAGCGCAGCAGCGACGCCGGCAACTTCATGCGTTCAGCCCGCCGCTTCCTCGGCGCGAGCGTCAAACAGCAGCAGGTCCACGTCAAGGGCCAGAACGGCGAGATCACGCACATAGCCCGCGCCCAGGCCTTCCCCATCTCCATTGATGTCCGGCACATCACGGAGCTGGCGAACAAGCCCGAAATCATCGAGCGGTCCCGTCAGATCCGGCAGGACCTCGGCAACCCCAAGACCATCCTGCTTGGGGTCGACCGTCTCGACTACACCAAGGGCATCAGGCACCGGCTCAAGGCCTACGAGGAGCTCCTCAACGAGGAAAAGCTCACGGTGGGTGATGCGACGCTGATTCAGGTTGCCAGCCCGAGCCGGGAACGCGTGGAACAGTACCGTCTCCTCCGCGAAGAGGTGGAGGGAACCGTGGGCCACATCAACGGAACCTACGACACCATCGAGAACACGGCAGTGCGGTACCTGCACCACAGCTACCCCATCGAGGAGATGGTGGCGCTGTATCTGGCCGCCGACGTCATGCTCGTCACCGCTCTCCGTGACGGCATGAACCTCGTGGCCAAGGAATATGTCACGGCCAGGACAGGCAACGACGGCGCACTGGTCCTCAGCGAATTCGCGGGGGCAGCGGACCAGCTCAAGCAGGCGCTGCTAATGAACCCGCACGACATTGACGGCCTCAAGGACACTGTCATGAGGGCCGTCAGAATGTCCCCGAAGGAGTCCGCCCGCCGCATGCGCGCCATGCGCAAGCAGATCCTGGACCACGACGTCGACCACTGGTCCGCGGACTTCCTGCACGCCCTCAACGAAAAGGTGGTCCGCGATGACTCCTGAGGCAGACCCCGCCCCGCCCCGCGGCAGTGCTCCGCTGACACTGCCGCCGGAGCTCCTTGATGCCGTGAGGCGCGTCGCCGGCACCGAGCACCTGCTGATCGCCATGGACTTCGACGGCACCATCTCACCCCTCGTGGACCATGCGGGCGATGCCCGCCCGCTGCCACGGTCCGCGGCCGCCTTCGCTGAACTGGCCACCCTTCCACGCACGACGACGGCCCTCATCTCGGGCAGGGCACTCGACAGCCTGCGCGCGGTCGCTTCGCCCCCTGCGGAGACGCTGCTCATCGGCAGCCACGGGGCGGAGGCCTGGCTGGGCCCCGGATCCGCCCCGCTCGTCCTGGACCCCGCCCAGCTGGAGCTGCTGGCGGAGGTCCGCAGCATCCTGGAAGGCATCGTGGAGCTCGCCCCGGGCACGCTCCTTGAAGAGAAGCCCGCGGGCGTCGTGCTCCACACCCGGCTTGCCGAGGATGACGTAGCGGAGGACGCCGTGGCCGCGGCGCGCGCAGCACTTCAGGACCGCGAGGGCGTCCACCTGAAGAACGGCAAGAGGGTCCTGGAAACCTCCGTGGTCCACGCGTCAAAGGGCGAGGGCGTGGACTTCCTCAGGCAGGCGTCCGGCGCCACAGCCGTCATCTTTGCCGGCGACGACACCACAGACGAGGACGCACTGGGCCGTCTCGGACCCGCCGACGTGGGCGTGAAGGTGGGCCTGGACTTTACCCAGGCGCAGTACCGCGTAGAGGCCCCCGTGCACATCGCCGAGCTGCTGGAAGCCCTGCTCCGGGAACGCCGGAGGGCCGTGGAATCACCTTCGTGACCCCCGCCTGTGCGGCATCTCACCTGTGATGCCCGTAACATTTGCGCCCATTGCGGATAAATCTGACATACTCTGGGGTGTGATGTGGCGCACAGGAACCGTGCGGCGTCACGCGATACTCCTCGGCCTCGGCCGGGGAGTACATATTGCAGTACATAACTGAATTACATGAACCATTCACTACGGATCGTCCGGCACGTACCTGCCGGTGAAGGGATTGATAACTGTGGCAACAGTTACTTTTGATAACGCTACGCGTCTGTACCCGGGCACAGAGAAGCCCGCTGTTGACAAGCTCAACATCGAAATCGCCGACGGCGAATTTCTGGTCCTCGTTGGACCCTCCGGTTGCGGTAAGTCCACCTCCCTGCGCATGCTCGCAGGCCTGGAAGATGTAAACGCCGGCCGTATCCTCATTGGCGACCGCGATGTCACCGACGTTCCGCCCAAGGACCGCGACATCGCCATGGTTTTCCAGAACTACGCCCTGTACCCCCACATGACCGTGGCGGACAACATGGGCTTCGCCCTGAAGATCGCAGGCGTCAGCAAGGAAGAGCGCGCCGAGCGTGTCCGTGAAGCTGCCAAGCTCCTGGACCTCGAGCCGTACCTGGACCGCAAGCCGAAGGCACTTTCCGGCGGTCAGCGCCAGCGTGTTGCCATGGGCCGCGCAATCGTACGTAACCCGCAGGTCTTCCTCATGGATGAGCCGCTGTCCAACCTGGACGCCAAGCTCCGTGTCCAGACCCGCACCCAGATTGCATCCCTTACCCGCCGCCTGGGCGTCACCACCGTTTACGTGACGCACGACCAGGTCGAGGCCATGACCATGGGCGACCGCGTCGCAGTGCTCAAGGACGGCCTCCTGATGCAGGTGGACACACCCCGCAACCTGTACGACCGCCCGAAGAACGTCTTCGTCGCCGGCTTCATCGGCTCCCCCGCAATGAACCTCCTCGAACTTCCGGTCGTGGACGGCGGCGTGCAGTTCGGCGGCACCGTCTACCCCGTGCCGCGCAACGTCCTCGAAGAGGCGCACGGCAGCACGGTCACGCTGGGCACCCGCCCCGAAGACCTGGAGACCGCGCCGCAGGGCGACGGGCTGCAGGTTGAGGTCGACGTCGTCGAAGAGCTCGGCGCCGACGCCTACGTCTACGGACACACCACGCTGGACGGCAAGAGCCACGACATCGTGGCACGCGTCGACGGCCGCCGCCCCCCGATGAAGGGCGAGTCCATCTGGGTCCGCCCGCAGTCCGGCCACGTGCACCTGTTCGACACGAAGACCGGCGAGCGCCTGGGCGACTAATCCCACCGCTCCGGGTGGTTGAGCTTTTCGAAACCGCCTAATCAGAACGGTAAACAGACCGACGGCGGCCCTCCCCCTAACGGAAGGGCCGCCATCGCTCGTTAAGCGCGGCACGCCACCCTGTTAGACATGCGGATTTAGGCATGCGGGTTTAGGCACGCGGACACTACGTACGGAAGAATTGATCCATGACCGAGGAATACAGCGCCCAGTGGCACGACGAACCCACCGACTACGGGCAGATCGGCAAACTGCCCAGGTTCGAAGCCGCCAGCGCCAACGATGCCAAGGCATCCTCGGTCGCCAGCAACCTCAACATCACGGCAGCCGCCGCGGATCCTGAACTGCTGGACCTCCCATGGCATATCGCCCTTGAGGACTGGCCCGCTGAATACCTCGCGGCCCTCCCCCGCGGCATCTCGCGGCACATCGTCCGCTTCGCCCATCTGGGCGGGTCGGTCATCGCCATTAAAGAAACGTCCGAGCACGTGGCCCGGCACGAGTACCACATGCTCCGCAAGCTGGCCCGGCTGGATGTTCCCTGTGTGGAGCCCGTTGCCGTCATCACCGGCCGCACCACCCTCGACGGCAAGCCCCTGAACCCGGTGCTGGTCACCCGCCACCTGAAGTTCTCCATGCCTTACCGTGCTCTCTTCTCCCAGATGCTCCGCAAGGACACGCTGACCCGCCTCATCGACGCGCAGGCCCTGCTGATGGTGCGGCTCCACCTCATCGGGTTCTATTGGGGTGACGTATCGCTCTCCAACACACTGTTCCGCCGCGACGCCGGAGCCTTTGCCGCCTACCTCGTGGACGCGGAGACCGGCGAACTCTACCCGGACCTTTCCACCGGCCAGCGCGAGTACGACCTTGAGATTGCCAGGGTCAACATCGCCGGTGAGCTCATGGACCTCCTTGACGGCGGCCTGATCGAGGAGAAGGTGGATCCCGTGGCCACCAGCGAACTCATCATGGAAAGCTACCGTCGCCTGTGGACCGAACTGACCGAAAAGGAATCGTTCGAACTCGGTGAGCGCTGGCGCGTGGGTGCCCGCATCCGACGGCTTAATGAACTGGGCTTCGACGTCGAAGAGTATGCGATCAAGACCACCCAGAACGGCACGACCATCCAGCTTCAGCCCAAAGTCGTGGACGCCGGACACCACCAGCGGCGACTCCTCCGCCTGACCGGCCTCGACGCCCAGGAGAACCAGGCCCGGCGCCTGCTCAACGACATGGACTCGTTCCGCGCTGACAACAATCCGGAAATGGATGAGGAATACAGCGCCCACCTCTGGGTAAGCCAGATCTTCGAACCTATCGTGCGCTCGATCCCCCGCGACCTCTCCGGCAAGCTGGAGCCGGCGGAAGCCGTGCACGAGGTGCTTGAGCACCGCTGGTACATGTCCGAAAAGCAGGAGCGCCACATTCCGCTGGCGGAGGCCGTTCAGTCCTACATCGATTCCATCCTGCGCCACCGCCGCGACGAGGCGGCCATCATGCTCAACCCGGATACCGAGCTGCTGAAGATCCTGGAAGTGGAGACCGAGGAGTCCCGCTACGGCGCCGAGGAGTCGATCGAGGAGTATCCGGACTCTGACGACTGAACCTCAGGCGACTGGACGTTGGGGCGACTGGACGTTGGGGCGACTGGACGTTGGGAAAGTCCTGACGTGGCACGCCTGCGCTAAATTGCCTTTCCAGGGTTGAGGATCCCGGCCGGGTCGAGGAGTTCCTTCAGGCGCCGCTGCAGCTCACGGATGGGCTCCGGCTGCTCCAGGCCCAGCCACCGCAGCTTGTACTGCCCGATGCCGTGCTCCCCCGTGATGGTGCCGCCCATGTCCAGCGCCACGGCGATCGACGCGTCCAAGGCTTTGTTCAGGCGCCGCATGGCATCGGCATCCACCACATCGTTCACGCGGTCCACCCAGAATGTGGGGTGCAGGTTGCCGTCGCCGGCGTGCGCCACGACCTTGAGCTTCACGTCATGGACCTCGGCGAGCGATTCAAGGGCGGCCACGTAGTCCACCAGCCGGGAGCGGGGCACCGCCACGTCCTCGCCCACCCGGTACTGATCGTCCACCTCGACGCCGCGGCTGTTTCGCCGCAGTTCCACCAGGAGCTCGGCTTCCGCATTCGCTTCGGTGGTCACCACGGCGCCCCCTGCTGCCAGGACCTTACGGACCACGTCCGCCTCCGCCGCGGCCCCGAACCCGTCGGTCTGGATCAGCAGGAGGGACCCGCCCCTCGCTGCGAGGTCCGAGCCATGAATCTCATCCAGCTGCGCGAGAGTCCCGCCGTCGAGCAGTTCCATGATGGCCGGCTGCACACGGGCCTTGCCCACCGCCAAAACACCTGCCGCGGCCTGCCGGAAATCGGGATAGAACGCCGCGATTGTGTGGACCTCGCGGGGCAGGTACTTGAGCCGCACGGTGGCGCCGACGACGATCCCCAGGGTGCCCTCTGAGCCGACAAACAATCCGGTCAGGTCGTAGCCCGCCACGCCCTTGAAGGTCTGGTGGCCAGTGTGGATGAGGGAGCCGTCCGCAAGAACCACGTCCAGCGCCAGCACCGAGTCACGGGTGACCCCGTACTTGGCACACCGCAGGCCGCCCGCGTTCGTCGCCACGTTGCCGCCGATCGTCGATACCCTGAAGCTCGCCGGATCCGGAGCGAACATCAGGCCGTACCGGGCTGCCGCGTCGTTCAGTTCTGCGTTGACCACCCCCGGCTCAACGACGGCGGTCTCGTCGTCCGGGTTGAGGTCCAGAATCCGGTTCATCCGCTCCAGGCTGACAACCACCGAACCTTCGGTCGCATGCGCGCCGCCGGAAACACCCGTTCCGGCGCCCCGGGCCACGAGCGGAACGCCATGTGCGGCGCAGCTCTTCACAGCGGCCTGGACGTCGGGCACCGATTCCGCAAAGACAACCGCGAGGGGCTGCTGGTAGTCAAGGACAGGCGCCTGGTCAACGGCATAGGCAGCCAGCACCGCGGGATCCTGGACGACTTTGCCGGTTCCCAAGGTAGAAGTGAGCTCGTCAGCGATGCTGCTCATTAGGGTCTCCCGTTTCGGTCCTACGTCTTCAAGTCTAGGTGGCTGGCCGGGCCTAGTGTCTTCGCTTGAAAACGCTTCCATTTTGATGCCAAACCTTACCGATACTGGCGGATGATTGACGGAAACTGTCAATGACTATTGGCTGGAAACGCTTTCAATGCCGGGCAGGGCCGCTCTAAGCTGGCCCAATGTCTGTTGACTCATTGCTGCAAGCGGTTTCACCTCTGGCCCGGTCCCTCACCCCGATCCATGGCCCGGATAAGGCCCATGGCTGGTGGCGCTCGGCGGTCATTTATCAGGTCTACCCGCGCTCCTTCAGGGATATGAACGGGGACGGCGTCGGTGACCTCGCCGGCATCACCGCGGAAATGCCCCAGCTGGCCGAGCTCGACATCGACGCCATATGGCTTTCCCCGTTCTACCGATCCCCCCAGCGCGACGCCGGCTATGACGTTAGCGACTACTGTGACGTGGATCCACTGTTCGGCACTTTGGGCGACTTCGACGGCATGATCGCCGAGGCCAACAGGCTCGGAATCAGGGTGATCGTGGATCTGGTCCCGAACCACTGCTCGGACCAGCATCGCGCCTTCCAGGCCGCACTTGCTGCAGGGCCGGGAAGCGCCGAACGGGACATGTTCATCTTCCGTGACGGCGCGGGACCCGCCGGCGAAGAACCGCCCAACAACTGGCAGTCACACTTCGGCGGCTCCGCCTGGACGCGCATCGCCGAAGCTGACGGGCTGCCCGGCCAGTGGTACCTGCACCTCTTCGACTCCTCCCAGCCTGACTTCAATTGGGACAACCAGGCTGTACACGATGAATTCGAGCGCGTGCTCCGCTTCTGGCTGGACCGCGGCGTCTCCGGATTCCGTGTGGACGTGGCGCACGCCCTGGTCAAGGCGCCGGGGCTTCCCGCTTGGGGCGGACGCGCAGACGGCAGCACCATCGACGGCTTTCCCGGGCACGAAGCCCCCATGTTCGGCCAGCCCCGGCTGCACGACATCTTCCGGAACTGGCGCCGCATTCTCGAGGACTACGGACACGACCGCATTATGTGCGCCGAGGCTAACGTGGATCCGCTGCCCCGGCTGGCGGAATGGGTCCGGCCGGATGAAATGCACCAGGCGTTCAATTTCCCCTACCTTCACGCCGGGCTGAACATTCCCCGGCTGCGGCACGTCATCACCGAATCCCTGACCTCCCTGGACGCCGTCGGCGCACCCAGTACCTGGGTGCTGTCCAACCACGACGTCGTCCGGCACGCCACCCGCTTCGGATACTACTGGTCCGGTCCCCGTGACGGTGACGGAATCGGCCCCGCGGACCCGCAGCCGGACCATCACCTCGGCCGGACCCGGGCCGCCGCCGCGTCCCTTTTCATGCTCGGTCTGCCTGGCGGCGCCTACCTGTACCAGGGCGAGGAACTCGGGCTTCCGGACGGCATCGAAATCGCGGACCATCAGAGGCAGGATCCAACTTTCGCGCGCACCGGGGGCGAGCGTCTGGGCCGTGACGGCTGCCGCGTCCCGTTGCCGTGGCGTGCCTCGGAGCCTCACCACGGTTTCGGGGCCGGCCAGGATCCCTGGCTCCCGCAACCCGCGAGTTTCGCCGAACTGGCCAGGGACGCCCAAGCCGGGGACCCGTCGTCGCACCTGAACCTGTACCGCCGGATGCTGGCGCTGCGCCGCGAGCTGGGACTCGGGCGCGGATCGCTGTCCTGGGCCGAACAGTGGTGCACGGACTCCGCACTCGCGTTCCTGAACGGCAACATCCTGGTGGTCATGAACGTGGGCCAGGACATCCTTGAGCTGCCGGCGGGTGAGGTGCTGCTGCGCAGCTCCGGGGAAAACTCCCGCAACGCTGAAGACTGGCATGGACTAGGCTCTGGAGAGACCGTCTGGATGAGGGTTTCATTAGACACGGAGAGCTAAACAGCACATGGCCGGCATCAAGGAAGTCGCAGAGCGTGCCGGCCTGTCCATAGCCACCGTTTCACGGGCCTTGAGCGGCAAGGGCAACGTATCTGCCAAGAGCCGGGCGCGGGCGAAGGCGGCTGCCGCCGACCTCGGATTCGTGCCGTCCTACCAGGCCTCGAGCCTGGCCTCCGGGCGCAACTACAACATTGGAATCGTGGTCCCTTCCGTCCACCGCTGGTACTTCTCATCCGTCGTGGAAGGGGTGTCTGCGGCGCTGCTGGACGCGGGCTATGACCTTACCCTGTACAACGTCACAGAGGCTCCAGGGCGCCGACAGAGCGTGCTCAAGGACTTCCTGCTGCGCAAGCGCGTGGACGCGGTCATTGCCGTGGCCCTGGCCCTCACGGAGTCGGAGCTCCGGCAAATGCTGGCGGTGCACCGGCCCATCGTCAGCATCGGCGGCCCGCTTAGCGGCGCGTCGACCATTGCCATCGACGACTATGGCCTGTCCGAGGCGGCAACGAACCATCTCATTCAGCTCGGCCACTCCAACATCGCGCACCTGACGGGTGACTCAGTCTATGAACTGGACTTCAAGGTCCCCCGCACTCGCCTTACAGGGTTCAAGAGCGGGATGAAGGCTGCGGGACTCCGGATCCGGCCCGAGTGGATTGTCAGGGCGGACTTCACCATCCAGGGCGGCTACGCAACAGCCAGGCAGCTGCTCGGCACACCCTCAGAACGCCCCACGGCTGTATTTGCAGCCTCCGATGAAATGGCTATCGGCGCCATCCTGGCCGCCCGCGACTTCGGCCTCAGGATCCCGGAGGATCTGTCCGTGGTGGGGATCGACGGGCACGATCTCAGCGAACTCTTCGGGCTCACCACCGTGGACCAGGATCCACGCGGCCAGGGAGGACTGGCAGTGCGCCTCCTGCTGGAGGGGCTCGACGGCGGTGCGGAGCGGACGACCGTCGATGCCACCTACCCGACGAAGTTCGTCATCCGGTCCAGCACGGCGGTCCCTCCGGACCTCAGCCGGCCTCGGCGCCCATGAAACGCGCGAACCGCGCCAGTACATCCGGCCAGGCTTGGTCGTAGGCTGCGCGCGTAGCCGCGGGATCCTCGGCGCCTTCCCAGCCGTCGTGGACGACGCGGACCTCGGTGCCGCCCTCCACGGCCCGGAACGCCACCCTGAGCTCCGTCGACCACAACGCGGTGGTCCCCGGGTACCAGGATGCATGGAAGGACAACGGGGGCTGCCAGTCGTCGATGGTGCCCCAGGCTGTGGTCCTGCCATCGTCAGCGGTTTCGAGGACCAGGTTCTCTTCAAACTCGACGTATGAGCCAGGACCGAAAACACTGTTGGTCTCCATGGGCCACCAGAGATGCGTGTGCTCCGTGAAGCCCATGAAGGCCCGCGCTACCGCACCCGGAAGGACTACGGTGCAGACGACCGGATCCAAGGCCACGGACGGATCGGGCTCATTGGCACCGGGGGCGGCGGCGTGACTGAAGAGGTTTTCCATGGGCATCAACTCTACAACGTGGGGCCCCTGGTTGAGCCCCGGAAAACCGGCGGAGAGAGGGCGCGTACACGCCTGCGGCGGTTTTACCCCCGGCTGGTCGCAGTTAAACAGCGAAGGCCCCGACATTCGTTGTCGGGGCCTTCGCCTTAATTAGTGTCCGGCGGTGACCTACTCTCCCACACCCTCCCGGGTGCAGTACCATCGGCGCTGTGGGTCTTAGCTTCCGGGTTCGGAATGGGACCGGGCGTT